>NZ_JBEXZD010000024.1:0-80527 GCF_040628575.1 Streptomyces sp. NPDC006393 | reverse complement strand
AACACCCAGGGCGGCACGCAGGGTGGCGGCGGCGGCAACACCCAGGGCGGCACGCAGGGTGGCGGCGGCGGCAACACCCAGGGCGGTACCCAGGGTGGCGGCGGCGGCAACACCCAGGGCGGCACGCAGGGTGGCGGCGGCGGTGGCAACACCCAGGGCGGCACGCAGGGTGGCGGCGGCGGCAACACCCAGGGCGGCACGCAGGGTGGCGGCGGCGGCAACACCCAGGGCGGTACCCAGGGCTGAGTGTTGAAGCGTCCCCAGAAGGTGACTCGGCACCCCGTGGAGGCAACCGCCTCCGCGAGGTGCCGAACTCGCTCACACGCACGGCTGCGGGGTGCCGGCCTCGCGGCTCTCGCGTGCGTCTGCGTGATGACCGGAGCAGGGAGCGCGCAAGCCGGCGACGCGGGCGTCCCCGCGCAGGCGCAGTCGGTGCTTCGGTGCTACGCGACGGCCCAGAACCCGCGGCAGCCCGTGTGCTACCGGCTCTCGGCGAAGGCCGAGTACCGACACGGCGAGATCGTCTACGTGCCCATCCTCATCCAGGTGCCCACGCCCGCGAACCCGCCGCCTGTGATCATCGTGAACGGCCTGGACGACATCCGCCCGGACGCGGGTCCGGCCGGCGACTGATCACTCCGTGGAGTCGTTGACGAATATCCCGTACTCCAGAGCCAGCCGGGTGAGGTCCGCGCGACGGCGTGAGCCGCTTTTTCTGCGCAGTCGTTCCAGATGCGTATGGACCGTGTTCTCGGTGATGTTCAACTGCGTGGCGATCTCCCGGTCCGTCGCACCGCCGGCCACGAGATGCAGGATCTGCCTCTCGCGGCCGGTGAGGTGAGGAGGGGGCGCGGGTATGCTCCTGCCCGCCAGACTGGCGCCGAAGTAGTCCCTGCCGGACGCGACGGCGCGAATGGCCGCCACCAGCTCCGCATCGTCGGTTCGCCGGCTCAGATATCCGCGAGCGCCGGCCTTGATGCACAGGACGGCGTCGGACTGTGCCTGCGAGGTCGACAGGACGATGACGGCATGGCCCTGCCGCTGCAGCTGGGCCACCTGGTGGGAGGTCACCTGGTCACTGTTCTGCAGGGTGATCAGCAGGACGATCTTCACCTCGTCGGCATCGCACACCAGGTCGTCGACGGTGGTGGCGAGGTACCTGATCCTCAGGTCGGGCTGGGTCCTGATCGCCTGGTCGACACCGAGCTGGAGCAGCGGCCAGTCGCAGATGACGGCCATGTGTATCACGGATGGGCTCATGAGAGGCTCCAGCGGAGGTGGGGCCAGGCCCGCCGGCCACGTGACGCTGCGGGACGAGCGGTCGGCGGCTCGTGCCGCCCGATCCCACGTTCGACCCTTCCGGGGGCATCGGCACCCCTGGATGACCCGTCCGGGGGAATCCGACGAGGGCGCGGCGGCCCCGGCCTGCCGGCCGGCGCCGCCGCGCCCCGTGCGTCACTTCTGCCAGAGACCCGCCGCGTACTTGATGGGCAGGTACATCAGGGGAGCAAGCTCCGCACGCTCCTGCCGCGGGATGTTGCGCATCGCGGCATCGATCGCCGGGAACGTCACCTCGGCCGGGGAAAGCGCCGGTCCCATGCCCATGCGCATGCCCATGCGCGTGGCCAGGTCGTCGGCGGTGGTGCCTTGCGTGCCGCCCTGGGTGTTGTTGGTGCCGCTCTGTGTGCCGCCCTGGGTGTTCTTCGTGCCGTTCTGGGCACCGCCCTGGGTGTTGTTGGTACCGGCCTGTGTGCCGCCCTGGGTGTTCTTCGTGCCGTTCTGGGCACCGCCCTGGGTGTTGTTGGTACCGCTCTGCGTGCCGCCCTGGTTGTTGTGCTTGCCACCCACCGTGCCGCCCTGGGTGATGGTGTTGTTCGTGCCGCCCGCGGTGCCACCCTGGGTGTTCCCGGTGCCACCGCCCTGGGTGCCGCCCTGGGTGTTGTTGGTGCCGCCCTGCGTGCCGCCCAGGGTGTTTCCTGTGCCGCTCTGCGTATTGCCGAGCTGAACGCTGTTGGTGTTTCCGTCCCCCCGGTTGAAGATGTTGCCGTCACCCTTGTTGAAGATGGTGCCGTAGTAGTTGTTGACAACAATGGCCGGCCCCGAATAGGGGGAATCGGAGCCGGTGTTGTCTCCCGCGGAGGCCTGGCCCGCTGTCGCGCCTGTCAGCGCCACGGCGGCGACAAAAGGCAGCGTTGCATAGACGCCGAACCGTTTCACGGCAGCCCTTTCTTGCCATCGGTGAAGGGGAGGGTCCCTACCGACAAGCTGCCGCAGCTCATCACTTCATCACTTCAGCGACACGGTGGTGTCACCCGTGCGGTCGCCTCAGCACTCGATGATGTTCACCGCGAGTCCACCGCGGGCGGTCTCCTTGTACTTGACCGACATGTCGGCGCCGGTGTCCTTCATGGTCTTGATGACCTTGTCGAGGGACACCTTGTGGGAGCCGTCGCCGCGCAGGGCCATGCGGGCGGCGGTGACGGCCTTCACGGCGGCCATGCCGTTGCGTTCGATGCAGGGGATCTGGACCAGGCCGCCGACCGGGTCGCAGGTCAGGCCGAGGTTGTGCTCCATGCCGATCTCGGCGGCGTTCTCCACCTGCTCGGGCGTGCCGCCCATCACCTCCGCCAGCGCCCCGGCGGCCATGGAGCAGGCGGAGCCGACCTCGCCCTGGCAGCCGACCTCGGCGCCGGAGATGGAGGCGTTCTCCTTGAACAGCATGCCGATCGCGCCGGCGGCGAGCAGGAAGCGGACCACGCCGTCCTCGTCGGCGCCGGGAATGAAGTCGATGTAGTAGTGCAGGACGGCGGGGATGATGCCGGCCGCGCCGTTGGTGGGGGCGGTCACCACCCGGCCGCCGGCCGCGTTCTCCTCGTTGACCGCCATCGCGTACAGGGTGATCCACTCCATGGCGTGCGCCAGCGGGTCGCCCTCGGCGCGCAGCTGGCGGGCCGAGACCGCGGCCCTGCGGCGGACCTTCAGACCGCCGGGCAGGATGCCCTCACGGGTCATGCCGCGCCGGACGCACTCGCGCATCACCCGCCAGATCTCCAGCAGGCCCGCACGGATCTCCTCCTCGGTGCGCCAGGCCCGCTCGTTCTCCAGCATGAGGGAGGAGATCGACAGGCCCGTCTCCTTCGTGAGGCGCAGCAGCTCGTCACCGGTGCGGAAGGGGTACTTCAGCACCGTGTCGTCCAGCTTGATGCGGTCCGCGCCGACCGCGTCCTCGTCCACGACGAAGCCGCCGCCGACCGAGTAGTACGTCTTGGACAGCAGCTCCGCCCCGGTGGCGTCGTACGCCCAGATGGTCATGCCGTTGGCGTGGTAGGGCAGGGCCTTGCGCCGGTGCAGGACCAGATCGTCGTCGAAGGTGAAGGGGATCTCGTGCTCGCCGAGGAGCTTCAGGCGGCCCGCCGCCTTGATGTCCTCCACCCGCTCGCCCGCCCCCTCCACGTCCACCGTGCGCGGCGAGGCGCCCTCCAGACCGAGCAGGACCGCCTTGGGGGTGCCGTGGCCGTGCCCGGTGGCGCCGAGCGAGCCGTACAGCTCGCAGCGCACGGAGCCGACGGAGGCCAGCAGGCCTTCGTTGCGCAGCCGGCGCGCGAACATCCGCGCCGCGCGCATCGGGCCGACCGTGTGGGAGCTGGACGGGCCGATGCCGATCGAGAACAGGTCGAAGACCGAGATGGCCACGGTCACTCCTCAAGACAGCAGAAACACACAAACGGGGGGTGGTGGGGCACCCTCACGGGTGCCCCACCGGCGAGTCACTTGTTCAGACCCGGGTACAGCGGGTGCTTGTCGGCCAGGGTCTTCACCCGGGCCTTGAGAGCCTCGGCGTCGTAGGACGGCTTCAGCGCCTCGGCGATCACGTCGGCGACCTCGGCGAAGTCCTCGGCCGTGAAGCCGCGGGTCGCCAGGGCCGGCGTGCCGATCCTGAGACCCGAGGTGACCATGGGCGGGCGGGGGTCGTTCGGCACCGCGTTGCGGTTGACCGTGATCCCGACCTCGTGGAGGCGGTCCTCGGCCTGCCGGCCGTCCAGCTCCGAGTTGCGCAGGTCCACCAGGACCAGGTGCACATCGGTGCCGCCGGTCAGCACGTCCACGCCGGCCGCCCGGGCGTCGTCCCGCACCAGGCGCTCGGCCAGGATGCGGGCGCCCTCCAGGGTACGACGCTGGCGCTCCTTGAAGTCGTCGCTCGCCGCGACCTTGAAGGCCACCGCCTTGGCGGCGATCACGTGCTCCAGCGGACCGCCCTGCTGACCGGGGAAGACGGCGGAGTTGATCTTCTTGGCCAGCTCGGCCGTGGACAGGATCACACCGCCGCGCGGGCCGCCCAGCGTCTTGTGGGTCGTGGTGGTGACGACGTGGGCGTGCGGCACCGGGTTGGGGTGCAGTCCCGCCGCGACCAGACCGGCGAAGTGCGCCATGTCGACCATCAGGTAGGCGCCGACCTCGTCCGCGATCCGGCGGAAGGCGGCGAAGTCCAGCTGCCGCGGGTAGGCCGACCAGCCGGCCACGATCAGCTTCGGCCGGGACTCCTTCGCCAGCCGCTCCACCTCGTCCATGTCGACCAGGCCGTCCTCGCCCACGTGGTAGGCGACGACGTCGTAGAGCTTGCCGGAGAAGTTGATCTTCATGCCGTGGGTCAGATGCCCGCCGTGCGCGAGGTTCAGACCCATGATCGTGTCACCGGGCTGGAGCAGCGCGAACATCGCGGCCGCGTTCGCCTGGGCACCGGAGTGCGGCTGCACGTTGGCGTGCTCGGCGCCGAACAGGGCCTTGACGCGGTCGATGGCGATCTGCTCGACCACGTCGACGTGCTCGCAGCCGCCGTAGTAGCGGCGGCCCGGGTAGCCCTCGGCGTACTTGTTGGTCAGGACCGAGCCCTGGGCCTCCATCACCGCGACCGGGGCGAAGTTCTCCGAGGCGATCATCTCCAGCGTGGACTGCTGGCGGTGCAGCTCGGCGCCGACCGCGGCGGCCACCTCCGGGTCGAGCTCGTGCAGGGGCGTGTTCAGAACAGTCATGTGCGTGTGTCCGCTCCTCAGCCGGCGGTCTCGGCGGCGTACTCGTCGGCGGAGAGCAGGTCGGCCGGCTCCTCCGTGACGCGCACCTTGAACAGCCAGCCGCCCTCGAAGGGCGCGGAGTTCACCAGCGACGGGTCGTTCACCACGTCCTCGTTGACCTCGGTGACCTCACCGCTGACCGGGGAGTACAGATCGGAGACCGACTTGGTCGACTCCAGCTCGCCGCAGGTCTCGCCCGCGGCCACCGTGGTGCCGACCTCCGGGAGGTCGGCGTAGACGACATCGCCGAGCGCGTTGGCCGCGAACTCCGTGATGCCGACCGTCGCGACGCCGTCCTCGGCGGGCGACAGCCACTCGTGCTCCTTGCTGTAGCGCAGCTGCTGGGGGTTGCTCATGGCCTGAATTCTCCTGTACGCGGGGGACTGCTGGTGACTGAGAGACTGATGAAAGCGCTGGTGAGCAGGGTGATGTGCCGGGCGTCACACGCCGGGGCGCGACACGCGGGCACACGGCGTCCGGGGACCCGCCTGCCGCACGGCGTCGCCGGCGCCCTGCCGGACCAGTCTGACGACCTGGTCGTTGCTTCTGCCGCTACTTCTGCCGCTTGTAGAAGGGCAGCGCCACGACCTCGTACGGTTCGTGCCTGCCCCTGATGTCCACGCCGACGCCCGGCGTGCCCGGCGCGGCGTGCGCGGCGTCGACGTACGCCATGGCGATCGGCTTGCCGAGGGTGGGGGAGGGGGCGCCGGAGGTGACCTCGCCGATCACCTCGCCGCCCGCGACGACGGGGTACCCGGCGCGCGGCACGCGCCGGCCCTCGGCGACCAGGCCGACGAGCACCCGGGGCGGCTGGGAGGCGGCGCGCTCGGCGGCGGCCAGCAGCGCCTCGCGGCCCACGAAGTCGCCCTCCTTGTCGAACTTGACCACCCGGCCGAGCCCGGCGTCGAACGGGGTGAGCGCGGTCGTCAGCTCGTGCCCGTACAGCGGCATGCCGGCCTCCAGGCGCAGCGTGTCGCGGCAGGACAGCCCGCACGGCACCAGCCCGGCGTCCGCTCCGGCGTCGGTCAGCGCCTGCCACAGCTTCTCGGCGTCGGCCGGCGCGACGAACAGCTCGAAGCCGTCCTCGCCGGTGTAGCCGGTGCGCGCGATGAGCGCGGGCACCCCGGCGACCGTGCCGGGCAGGCCGGCGTAGTACTTCAGGCCGTCCAGGTCGGCGTCGGTGAGGGAGGCGAGGATGCCGGGGGACTGAGGGCCCTGCACGGCGATCAGGGCGTAGTCGTCCCGGTCGTCGCGGACCTCGGCGTCGAAACCGGCCGCCCGCTCGGTGAGCGCGTCCAGCACGACCTGGGCGTTGGAGGCGTTGGCGACCACCATGTAGCGAGGAGACCCCGCCTCGGCCTCGGCCAGCCGGTAGACGATCAGGTCGTCCAGGATGCCGCCGTCCTCCCGGCAGATCATGGTGTACCGGGCCCGGCCGACGCCGACGGAGGCGATGTTGCCGACCAGGGCGTGGTTCAGCAGGGCGGCGGCCTGCGGGCCGGTGACGGTGATCTCACCCATGTGGGAGAGGTCGAAGAGCCCGGCCCGGGTGCGCACGGCGATGTGCTCGTCGCGCTCGGAGCCGTAGCGCAGCGGCATGTCCCAGCCGGCGAAGTCGGTCATCGTCGCACCGAGCGCGCGGTGCACCGCGTCGAGCGCGGTATGACGGAGCGGACGGGGTGCGGAACTGCTCATCGGGCGTGTCTCCCAGGCGGTGGGGATCCCCCCGCGCGAGCGAGGCCGAGCGCGGGGAAGGGCGAGGACGGATCGGTGTCCTCCCCATCTGTCATCGGAACCTGAGAGGTTCGCCATGACCGCCGTAGGACGGACGATCACGGCTTGCACCTTGGGTGGAGCCACTGCGGCAGCGGCCCGCTTTTCAGATGTGCCTCGCCCGCGCGGTAACGGGGCCTGAGAGATTCAAGGGAGGGACTTGCTCCTTCGGCGCCCCAGCGAGACGGCTGCTGGGAACTCTCCCGCGCGGATTCAAGCGGCCTGTATGCAGTTGGCGGGCACATCATTGCACGCCGGGCCGGATCACGTCAGGCCGCGTCTGTGACCGACCCGTGGCAGAACGCGCATGAAATCGCCGGACGCGGGGCATTACCTTCTCTTTACACTCGAAGGGGAGGTGAACCGTCACCACCCAGGGGAGGACGATGACGGTGAACAGGACCGCGCCGGCGTACGCCACGACCCGGGCCCTCGCCCTGCCCGGCCGACCCGGTGCCCGGGGGCCGCTCGCCCCGGCCCGCGAGCACGGCGGCGGGTGTCCCGTGCCCGTGGTGCGCGACCTGCGCGAGCGGGCCGGCCGCGGCCCGCACGCGCTGCTCTTCGGCCCGAACGACCTGGCCGTGGTCACCGGCCTGCCCGGCAGCGGCAAGTCGACCCTGATGCGGCGCGCGGTGCGCGGCCCGGGGATCGACTCCCAGGACACCCGCGACCGCTGGGACGCACGGCTCTCGTCCCACCTGCCCTACGCGCTCTACCGCCCGCTGGTCCGCCTCGCCCACTACGCCGCGCTGCGCCGCGCGCTGCGCTCCGGCGAGGGGGTCGTCGTCCACGACTGCGGCACGCAGAGCTGGGTCCGCGGCTGGCTGGCCCGCGCCGCCCGCCGCCGCGGCGGCACGCTCCACCTGATCCTGCTGGACGTCACCCCCGAGACCGCCGCCGACGGCATGCGCCGGCGCGGCCGCGGTGTCTCCCGCTACGCCTTCCTGCGCCACCGCAGGGCCGCGGCCCGTCTGCTGCGCGCCGTGGAGCGGGGCGCACTGCCGAGGGGCTGCGGCTCGGCGGTGCTGCTGGACCGCGAGGCGGCGGCCGCGCTGCGCAGGATCGGCTTCACCGGCCCGCCCCGCACCGGCACCCGATAGCCTTTCGGTCACAACAGCGGTTCCCAGCAGGTGGTAGGCGAATGGACATTCCGGCGGACTTCTCCGGGGGCTACCCGGCGGACTTTCCGGCACAGGCACATCCCCAGCCGCACGGCGGATGGCCCGGCAACGAGCTGGAGGAAGTGCTCTCCGCCTCCCTCGGCATCCCCTCGGCCGGCGGCCGGATCATCGAGGTGCTGGGCCGCAGCTTCCTGTGGGTTCCGCTGCCCGGCGGCGGTGGCCCGCACAGCGGTCCGCTCGACCTGCCCACGCTGGAGATCGACGGCCAGGCCTTCGTCCCGGTCTTCAGTTCCGAGGAGCAGTTCCGCCAGGTCGCCGGCCCCCACATGCCCTACGTCATCGCGCCCGCCGTCGAGTTCGCGCGCGGACTGCCCCCGCAGGTCGGCATCGCGCTGAACCCGGAGGGCGTGGTCGGCATCCCGCTGCCCCCGCCGGCCGTGGCCGAGCTGTGCCGGGCCGGGCGCACCGAACTGGACGGCCCCGGCGGCGGCCGTGTCCGTCTGTTCGAACCCGACTGGCAGGACGACCCGGTGGACTTCCTGGCCGCCGCCTCCGCCGAGTTCGCCGACACGGGCGTGGTCCTCGCGGCCCGCCGCTGCCTGGCCGCCATAGAGACGGCCGACCCGGTGATGTTCATAGGCGTCGAGCTCTCCCAGTGGGACGGCGACCTGCGCGCCCGCCCCCTGGACGCCCTGGGCCGCGCCCTCGCCAAGGTCCCCGTCCAGTGGCCCGTCAACCTGGTCCTGCTGGACGTGACGGACGACCCGGTGGCGGGCTGGCTGAGGGAACAGGTCCGGCCGTTCTACCAGTACGGCCACTGAAGAATCCTTCAGGGGCGCGGGGCGGTGCCCGCACGCGGCTCCCCGCGCGGCGCGACGGGCCACGACTCCCCGCACCCGCGGGACGACACCACGCACCGGGCTCGCGGGCGGGCTCTAAGCTGGACCCACGGCTCGGTCGAAACGTTGCTTGTACGAAGGGGCGGTAAAAAGTGAGCGCGAGCGGCACGGCCGCGGCCGGGCACGTGGAGCAGACGCTGCGCCAGGTGACGCCCGGACGCTACGACGCCTATGAGGCGCTGCTGCGCGCCCTCGCGACCCCGACCTCCGGCCAGGTCTGGATGCTGCTCTGGCACGGCCAGGCGGGTTCCCCCGACGCCCAGTACGGCCACATGGAGGTCGACGGCCACGGCTACGCCCCCTGTGTCACCTCCGCCCAGGAGCTGTCGGCCAGCGGCTGGAACCGGTCGTACGAGGTGGTGGACGCCCTCGACGCGGCCCGGGTCCTGTACCCCGACCACTACGGTCTGTGGCTGAACCCGCACGCCCCGGGCGGCGGCGTCGGCATCCCCTGGCCGGATCTGCGCCGCATCGCCACCGGCCTGGACCGACAGCCCGCCGGACCGCTCAGGCTGTCCGAACCGGCCATCGAGATCCCTCACTTCTACGCCCTGCTGACGCAGAACGCCCACCGCACCCCGGCGGTCCGCTCGCTGCGCCGCGCCTGGGTGCAGCCCGCGCTCGGGGCGCCGTACCTCGCCATCGGTCTGGACGTGTACGACACCTCCCCGCCCGCCGTCGACTCGGTGCGGGCGATGATGCGGCAGTCCGTCGGCGCGGTCCCCGACGGGCTGCCGGTGTCGACCGTGGCGATGTCCGACGAGTTCGACCCGGTGGCGATGTGGCTGCGCGCCAACGCCCGGCCCTTCTACGACCGCGATGCCCACGCCGCTTCGGTCCAGAACCCGCCGGGCGGCTACGGCTACCCGCCGGCCGGGGGCGGATACTGATCCGGAAGCGCCGGTACCGCTGACCCCGATCGGCGCACGGAAAGGACTTCTGCGCGCGTAGATGGGGGCGGAAGATCCGGTTCTGGCTCGGAAAGGCCCAACTGGCCCGTGTCCGGCCCCCGTTACCCACTGTCCGGATAACGGAACCCTTCTGCCCGCATCACGTTTACGCATCCATTCACCGTCAAGTCTGGCAACAGATCGCCAATGCGTTGAAGACTCCCGCTCCAAGGGGGCCTTCGCCCCTGTGTACGACGGACTGATGATGCCGCTACAGCGGCAAGTGCGGGCCGGCTACCGCCGGTTGAGAGGGGTCCCTGCCTAATGACGGCACCATTGCACGAGCCGACCGCGGAAGCGGCCCCGAGCGCGGCCGACGAAGCGGCGGTAGCCACCACGGGCGTGAAGGCCGTCCAGGGCCGCTCCCTGGGACGGATCGCCTGGGAGCGCCTGAAGCGGGACAAACTCGCCCTGACGGGTGGCGTCGTCGTGCTCGTCCTCATCGTGATCGCGCTGCTCGCACCGGTGATCGCCAATCTGGTCGGACAGGACCCGGACGCCTATCACGAGAACCTGATCGACCCGCTGTTCGGCACCCCCAGGGGGTCGCTGGGCGGCATCAGCGGAGACCACCTGCTGGGCGTCGAGCCGGTCAACGGCCGCGACATCTTCGCCCGCATCGTCTACGGCGCACGGGTCTCGCTCCTGGTCGGCTTCCTGTCCGCCATGGTCGCCGTCATCCTCGGCACGGTCCTGGGCATCCTGGCCGGCTTCTTCGGCGGCTGGGTCGACTCGGTCATCAGCCGTGTGATGGACGGACTGCTGGCCTTCCCCCAGCTGCTGTTCACCATCGCACTGGTCTCCGTGATGCCGAGCAACATGCTGGGGCTGACCGGTTCCAGCGTGCGGGTCTTCGTGATGATCCTGGTCATCGGCTTCTTCGGCTGGCCCTACATCGGACGCGTGGTGCGCGGCCAGACGCTCTCGATGCGCGAGCGCGAGTACGTCGAGGCCGCCCGATCGCTGGGCGCCGGGCGGTTCTACATCCTGTTCAAGGAGCTGCTGCCCAATCTGGTCGCGCCGATCATCGTCTACACGACGATGATGATCCCCACCAACATCCTCACCGAGGCGGCACTCAGCTTCCTGGGCGTGGGCGTCAAGCCGCCCACGGCCTCCTGGGGGCAGATGCTCTCGAGCGCGATCGACTACTACGACTCGGACCCCATGTACATGGTGGTCCCGGGTGTGGCGATCTTCATCACCGTTCTTGCCTTCAACCTCTTCGGCGACGGCGTGCGGGACGCGCTCGACCCGAAGGGCGCCCGCTGATGCGCCAACCCCAAGCGTCCCGTGGCACCAACACGGGGTCTCTCATCAAATCCGGAGGATCCGAGATCGTGACTACCCAACGCACCTCAGGGCGGCGCAAGCAGGCGTTGGCCGCCGCTGCTGCGGTCGCCGCACTGCTGACCACGGCGGCGTGCGGCGGCGGCAGCGACGACAAGGGCGGGTCGAAGACCGGCGCCGCCGGCTACGACGCCGCGAACAACAAGGTCGCCCAGGCCTCGCTGGCCAAGAAGGGCGGCACGCTGAAGTTCGGTGGTGCCCAGGACGCCGACTCGTGGGACACCACGCGCGGCTACTACGGCTTCATGTGGAACTTCGCGCGCTACTACAGCCGCCAGCTGGTCACGGGCAAGACGGAGCCGGGCAAGGCCGGCGCCCAGCTGACCCCGGACCTCGCCGACGGCCTCGCCAAGGTCACGGACAACGGCAAGACCTACACGTACCACCTGCGTGACGGCATCACGTGGGAGGACGGCAAGCCGATCACGTCCAAGGACGTCAAGTACGGCATCGAGCGCGTCTGGGCGCAGGACGTGCTGTCCGGCGGTCCGACCTACCTCAAGGACTTCCTGGACCCCAAGGGCGAGTACAAGGGCCCGTACAAGGACAAGTCCGCGGACCACCTGGGCCTGAAGGCCATCGACACGCCGGACGACAAGACGATCGTCTTCCACCTGCCGAAGGCCAACTCGGACTTCGAGGAGGTGCTGGGCCTGGTCTCGGCCTCCCCGGTCCGCCAGGACATGGACACCAAGTCCAAGTACGGCCTGCACCCCTTCTCCTCCGGCCCGTACAAGTTCCAGTCGTACAGCCCGGGCAAGAGCCTGACCCTGGTGCGCAACACCAACTGGAAGCAGGCCTCGGACCCGATCCGCAAGGCGTACCCGGACAAGATCACCGTCCAGTTCTTCTCGGACGCCAACCAGCTCGACCAGCGTCTGCTCAACGGTGACCTGGACCTGGACATCAACCAGACCGGCATGTCGCCCCAGGGTCGCACCACCGCCCTGAAGCAGCACAAGGCCAACCTGGACAACCCGGTCTCCGGCTACATCCGGTACGCGGTCTTCCCGCAGAGCGTGAAGCCGTTCGACAACATCGAGTGCCGCAAGGCCGTCATCCTCGGCGCCGACCACGTCTCGCTGCAGACCGCCCGAGGCGGCCCCATCGCCGGTGGTGACATCGGCACCAACATGCTCCCGCCGTCCGTCCCGGGCGCCGAGGGCCAGAAGTACGACCCGTACGGCATCTCCGGCGCGAACAAGAACGGCAACGTCGCCGAGGCCAAGAAGGCGCTGAAGGCCTGCGGTCACCCCGACGGCTTCTCCACCACCATCGCGGTGCGCAACAACAAGCCGGTCGAGGTCGCCACGGCCCAGTCGATGCAGGCGTCGCTGAAGAAGATCGGCATCAACGCGCAGATCGACCAGTACGACGGCTCGCAGACCACCGGCATCATCGGCAGCCCCTCGAACGTGAAGAAGAAGGGCTACGGCATCATCATCATGGGCTGGGGTCCGGACTTCCCGACCGTCCAGGGCTTCGGTCTGCCGCTGTGGGACAGCAAGTACATCCTTCAGAGCGGTAACAACAACTACGCCCTGATCAAGGACAAGACGATCGACGGTCTCTTCGACCAGTACGTCACCACGCTGGACGACGCGGGCAAGGCCAAGATCGCGACCGAGATCAACCACAAGGTCATGGAGGGTGCGTACTACCTGCCCTTCACCTTCGAGAAGTTCATCAACTGGCGATCGAACAACCTGGCGAACGTCTACACGACCGACAACTACAGCGGTATGTACGACTTCGTCAACCTCGGCCTGAAGAACCCGAAGTAAACCCGGCACACCCGCCGTACGGCACGAAAGGCAGGTGAAGGCCGGCGCGGCGTGGTCGCGGGCCACCCGGGACACCCCCCACGTCCACAAGACAGTGGGGGAGACCGGAGGTGGCCCGCGGTCCCGCGGCGGGCCGTAAGCTGTGCTCGCTTACCTCATCAGGCGGCTCTTCGCCGCCGCAGTGATGCTCGTGGTCATCGTCATGGTGGTCTTCGGCATCTTCTTCCTCGTCCCCAAGTGGGCGGGCGTCGACATCGCCCTGAGCTTCGTGGGCAAGCAGGCCGACCCCGCCGCGGTCGCCGGCGTACGGGAGAAGCTCGGACTGGCGGACCCGATCTACTTCCAGGTCTGGGAGTTCTTCAAGGGCATCTTCGCCGGCCGCACCTACTCGGGCGGCGGCGACGTCGTCCACTGCCCCGCGCCGTGCTTCGGCTACTCGTTCAAGAGCGAGCAGGCCGTCTGGCCGGTGCTCACCGACCGCTTCCCGGTGACCCTGGGACTCGCGCTCGGCGCCGCCGTGCTGTGGCTGATCTTCGGTGTCGCCGCCGGTGTGCTCTCCGCGCTCAAGCGGGGCAGCATCTGGGACCGCGGCGCGATGGTCGTCGCCCTGGCGGGTGTCTCCCTGCCCATCTACTTCACCGGCCTGCTCAGCCTGGCGATCTTCGCCTTCGGACTGCACTGGCTCGACGCGCAGTACGTGCCCCTCTCCGACAGCGTCGGCGGCTGGTTCGGCGGCATGATCCTGCCCTGGATCACCCTCGCCTTCCTGTACGCGGCGATGTACGCCCGGATCACCCGCGCCACCATGCTGGAGATCCTCGGCGAGGACTACATCCGCACGGCGCGCGCGAAGGGCCTCAAGGAGCAGACGGTCATCGGCAAGCACGCCATGCGCTCCACGATGACCCCCCTCCTGACCATGCTCGGCATGGACCTCGGCGCGCTCATCGGCGGCGCCATCCTGACCGAGTCCACGTTCAACCTGCCCGGTCTCGGCCGCGCCGTGCTCGACGCCATCCGGAACCAGGACCTGCCCATCATCCTCGGCGTCACCCTGATCACCTCCCTCGCGGTGCTCATCGCCAACCTCGTGGTGGACGTCCTGTACGCCGTGATCGACCCCCGAGTGAGGCTGGCATGACCGAACTCAGCAAGACCGGAGCGGCCGTGGGCGAGCCCAGCACCGCCTCGCCCGCCCCCAGTGCCTTCCTGGAAGTGCGCGACCTGAAGGTGCACTTCCCGACCGACGACGGCCTGGTCAAGTCCGTCGACGGGCTCAGCTTCCAGCTGGAGAAGGGCAAGACCCTCGGCATCGTGGGCGAGTCCGGCTCCGGCAAGTCGGTGACCTCGCTCGGCATCATGGGCCTGCACACCGCCGGCCAGTACGGCAAGCGCAAGGCGCAGATCTCCGGCGAGATCTGGCTGGACGGCACCGAGCTGCTGTCCGCCGACCCCGACCACGTGCGCAAGCTGCGCGGCCGGGAGATGGCGATGATCTTCCAGGACCCGCTGTCCGCGCTGCACCCGTACTACACGATCGGTGCGCAGATCATCGAGGCGTACCGCACCCACCACAAGGTCGACAAGAAGACCGCCCGCAGGCGGGCGATCGAGATGCTCGACCGGGTGGGCATCCCGCAGCCGGACAAGCGCGTGGACAGCTATCCGCACGAGTTCTCCGGCGGCATGCGCCAGCGCGCGATGATCGCGATGTCCCTGGTGAACAACCCCGAGCTGCTCATCGCGGACGAGCCGACCACCGCCCTGGACGTCACCGTCCAGGCACAGATCCTCGACCTCATCCGGGACCTCCAGAAGGAGTTCGGCTCCGCGGTCATCATCATCACCCACGACCTCGGCGTCGTCGCCGAACTCGCCGACGACATCCTGGTGATGTACGGCGGCCGGTGCGTCGAGCGCGGCCCGGCGGACAAGGTGTTCTACGAGCCCCGCCACCCCTACACCTGGGGTCTGCTCGGCTCGATGCCGCGCCTGGACCGCGAGCAGCAGGACCGGCTCATCCCGGTCAAGGGGTCGCCGCCCTCCTTGATCAACGTCCCGTCCGGCTGCGCCTTCAACCCGCGCTGCCCGTACGCCGACGTCCCGAAGGACAACGTCACCCGCACGGTCCGCCCCGAGCTGACCGAGGTCGGCAGCAAGCACTGGGCCGCCTGCCACATGTCGCAGGAGCAGCGGGAGCGGATCTGGACCGAAGAGATTGCGCCGAAGCTGTGAGTGAGAACGCAGAGGACAAGGCAGTGAGCATCCCTGCCCAGAGCGACGGCGCCGAGGCCCAGGCCGCCGGCACGGCCACCCTCACCAAGGAGGCCGCGCCCGGCGAGGTCCTGCTGAAGGTCACCGGGCTGGAGAAGCACTTCCCGATCAGGAAGGGCCTGCTCCAGCGCCAGGTCGGTGCCGTGCGCGCGGTGGACGGCCTCGACTTCGAGGTGCGCTCCGGCGAGACCCTGGGCGTCGTGGGCGAGTCCGGCTGCGGCAAGTCGACGATGGGGCGGCTGATCACCCGGCTGCTCGAACCGACGGGCGGGCAGATCGAGTTCGAGGGCAAGGACATCTCGCACCTCGGCGTGAGCGGCATGCGGCCCATGCGCCGCGACGTCCAGATGATCTTCCAGGACCCGTACTCGTCGCTGAACCCGCGCCACACCATCGGCACGATCGTCGGCGCTCCCTTCAGGCTCCAGGGCGTGGAGCCCGAGGGCGGCATCAAGAAGGAAGTACAGCGGCTGCTGTCGGTGGTCGGCCTCAACCCCGAGCACTACAACCGCTATCCGCACGAGTTCTCCGGCGGTCAGCGCCAGCGCATCGGCATCGCCCGCGCGCTCGCGCTCAAGCCGAAGCTGGTGGTGGCGGACGAGCCGGTCTCGGCGCTGGACGTGTCGATCCAGGCGCAGGTCGTCAACCTGCTCGACGACCTCCAGCAGGAGCTGGGCCTGACGTACGTGATCATCGCGCACGACCTGTCGGTCGTCCGGCACGTCTCGGACCGCATCGCGGTGATGTACCTGGGCAAGATCGTCGAGCTGGCCGACCGGGACTCGCTGTACAGGGCGCCGATGCACCCGTACACCAAGGCGCTGATGTCGGCCGTCCCGATCCCGGACCCCAGGCGGAAGAACGCCAAGAGCGAGCGCATCCTGCTCAAGGGCGACGTCCCCTCGCCGATCTCCCCGCCGAGCGGCTGCCGCTTCCACACCCGGTGCTGGAAGGCGACGGAGATCTGCCGGACGACCGAGCCGCCGCTGAAGGAACTGAGGCCCGGTCAGCGGGTGGCCTGTCACCACCCGGAGAACTTCGAGGACCAGGCGCCTCAGGACACCGTGCTGCTGACGGCCGCGAAGGAGGCGGCGGAGCTGGTCTCCGAGGAGGCCCTCGCCAAGTCGGCCGAGACCTCGGCGGCGGTCGCGGCGGCTGCCGACGAGATCGCGGAGGCGCAGACGGAGGCCGACACTCCGTCCTCCGACGACACGGAGGAGCCGGCCGGGGCTTCCCCGGCGGCGGAGACGGCGGAATCGGAGCCGGAGACGGAGGCCGGTTCGGAATCGGAGCCGGAGACGGAGGCCGGTGCGGAAGCGGAGCCGGAGACGGAGGCCGGTGCGGAAGCGGAGCCGGACGGCGACGCCGAGGCGGCCGCCTCCGAGGCCCCGAGCGGCGACAGTGCCGGCGAGAGCGACCGTCAGGAGTCAAACGACGACTGAGGCATGACGGCTTGGCAAAGTCATGCACATGACCGAACGGGAGAGTGCAGAGTCGACCCTGTCCGTGCGATCCACTGATCGACGCACGCGCGAAGGGATGACTCATGGCACTCTCCCGTTCGGCACGTCTGGCGGCCGTCACCACCGCGGCGGCCTCCTTCCTCGCCATCGCCGCCTCCTCGGCCCCCACCCACGGCGCCCCGGGCATCGGCGACCCCTACTTCCCGCAGCTGGGCAACGGCGGCTTCGACGCCCGCCACTACGCCCTCGACATCGCGTACGACCCGGACACCGACCGCCTCGACGGCCGTACCACGCTCACCGCCCGCGCCACCGACAACCTGTCCTCCTTCGACCTGGACCTCCAGCAGCTCCAGGTCACCGGCGTCGAAGTCAACGGCAGAAGCGCCCGGTTCGCCCAGGGCGGCGACGAGGTGCGCGTCACCCCGCGCGGGGTCCTGCACAGGAACCGCACCTTCACCGTCACCGTGACCTACGGCGGCATACCCGAGCCGCTCGGCGGACCCATCGTCTTCGGCTCCCAGTACGGCTGGATGAAGACCCCGGACGGCGTCTTCGTCGCCTGTGAGCCCAACGCCGCCTCCACCTGGTTCCCCTCCAGCGACCACCCCTCCGACAAGGCCACCTACGACATCCGCATCAAGGCGCCCAAGGGCCTGACCGCCGTCTCCAACGGCCGGCTGGTCTCGACGTACGACCGGGGCGGCTCGACGTACACCCACTGGCGCGAGGACCGGCCCATGGCCACCTACCTCGCCACCGCCACCATCGGGAAGTTCGACGTGCGCACCGGGCGGACGCCCTCCGGCATCCCGATCTACGTCGCCATCGACCCCACGCTGAAGAACAGCAACAGCGTCGACGTGTACGCCGTCACCGCCGCCGCCACCGACTACTGGTCGCAGGTCTTCGGGCCGTACCCGTTCGAGGAGACCGGCGCGATCGTCGACGACATGCCCGAGGCCGGTTTCTCGCTGGAGGTGCAGTCCAAGCCCGCCTACTCGGCCGTCCGCAACGAGTCGACGATCGTGCACGAGCTGGCCCACCAGTGGTTCGGCGACTCGGTGTCGGTGGAGCGCTGGAAGGACATCTGGCTCAACGAGGGCTTCGCCACCTACGCCCAGTGGCTGTGGGCCGAGCACCAGGGCACCCGCTCGGCGCACGACTCGTTCCTGGCCGCCTACGATGCCCGCCCGGCCGACAGCTCCTTCTGGCAGGTCGAGGTCGCCGACCCGCAGCGCGACACCATGTTCGCCTCCGCCGTCTACCAGCGCGGCGCGATGACGCTCCAGGCGCTGCGCGAACGCATCGGCGACCGGGCCTTCTTCAGGCTGCTGCCCGCCTGGACGAAGCTGCACCGCTACGGCAACGCGAACACCGCCGACTTCGTCCGCCTCGCCGAGCGGGTGTCCGGGCAGCACCTGGACGATCTCTTCCAGAAGTGGCTCTACACGACCGGCAAACCCGCCCTGTAAGCCTGACCGTCCTTGCATTGCAAGGCCCACACCGCACCCTGAGTAAGAATGTGGGGTGCTTCAGCAACTGTTCAGCCCTTCCGTCCAGCACACGGTCGACCTGGTCGGCATCTTCGTGTTCGCCATCTCTGGCGCACTGCTGGCCGTCCGCAAGAACTTCGACGTCTTCGGCATCGCCGTGCTCGCCGAGGTCACCGCGCTGGGCGGAGGGCTGTTCCGCGATGTGATGATCGGGGCCGTACCGCCGGCCGCCTTCACCGACCTGGGGTACTTCCTCACCCCGCTGTTCGCCACGGTCGTGGTCTTCTTCCTGCACCCGCACGTGGAGCGCATCCAGGCGGCGGTCCTGGTCTTCGACGCGGCCGGCCTCGGCCTGTTCTGCGTCTCGGGGACCACCAAGGCGTACGACTACGGGCTGGGCCTCACCGCGTCGGCGACCCTCGGCATGGCCACCGCCGTGGGCGGCGGTGTGCTGCGGGACGTGCTCGCCAACGAGGTGCCCTCGCTGCTGCGCTGGGACCGCGACCTGTACGCGGTCCCGGCGATCGTCGGCGCCACCATGGTGGTGCTGTGCATCCACTACGACGCGCTGACCCCGCTCACCACCGGGCTGGCCGTCGTCACCGCCTTCGTGCTCCGCCTGCTCGCGATGCGGTACCACTGGCGAGCTCCGCGGGCCTGGAACCGGCGCTCGACCGTCCGGGAGGAGTAGCGGACTTCGCCGGGTTCCCGCGAACGTGGTGGCCCAGCTCCCTGGTCAGCCAGCGGAACACCGTCGGCACCTGCGGCCGCCACAGCCCCATGGTGTGCCCGCCCGCGCTGCGCGGCAGGAACACCACATGGACGGTGGTCGGGGGCTTCGCCACCTGCTCCAGGGCCACCGCGGCCTCGTAGCCGTCGCCGGCCTCGCCGGACAGGTAGAGCGCGATCCGGGGCGGGGTGCGGTACGTGCGGAGCAGGACGTAGGGGTTGTTCGCCCGGCGCAGCCCGATGTTCCGCGCGGCCAGCGAGGAGCGTTCGCCGATCGGGTCGTTGTAGCCGGACAGGCTCACCGCGGCCCGGTAGCGGTCGGGGTGGGCGACGGCCAGCTTGGCCGCGCAGTGCGCGCCGGCCGAGTAGCCGGCGGCGGCCCAGCCGTCGGGCGCGGCCTCGGCGCGGAAGTTGTCCGTGACCATCTTCGGCACGTCGATGCTCAGCCAGCTGTCCGCGTTGACGGTGCCCGGTATGTTGGCGCAGCCCGTGTCCGTCCTGGCGATCAGATTGGTGCGCGGGGACACCAGGATGAAGGGGGCGACCCGGCCGCTCCGCATCAGCGGCTCGAGCTGCTCGTGCACCTTCATCGACCCGAACCAGGCCTTCGCCGAGCCCGGATAGCCGGAGAGCAGCTCGACCACCGGGAACTTCCTGTTCCGGTAGGCGGGCTCGTCGTACTGCGGCGGCAGCCACACGTAGACCTCGGCGGTCACCCCCGAGACCCGGCCCTTGAGCTGGGTGACCTCGACCCCGCCGGCCGCGTGCATCCCCGGTCCGTCGGCCTGGGTGAAGCTCTGGCGGACCTTGGGCAGCTTGCGGTAGGCGATGCCTCCGGTGCCGTCGGCGCCCAGGTCGGCGGCCTTCCGCACATGGTTGCCGGTGCCGAGCAGGTCCGCCCAGTCGTCGTAGAGGTTGTTGGCGTTGTTCACCAGCACGAAGACCAGGGTGACGGCGGTGGCCTGGGCGAACAGCAGCATCAGCGCGCGCAGCGCGGTGCGCAGCGCCCTCGGGCCCCTCAGCCGCGTCCACAGGACGAACGGCAGGACGAGGGCGACCACGGCCAGCGCGACGGTGGTGTACAGGAACGGAGTCCCGGTGAGGCTCATGTCCGGACAGAGGGAATTCCGGGGCCGTCGGTCACGGACGAGTACGGACACTTACCGAGAAATTGCCGAAGAGTCACCCGGGGCGCAGCAGGGTCGGCCGTCCGCATCCCCGGAAAAGCTACCGCTTAGTAGTTTCCTGTTGTACCGTTCACGTATGCCAGAAGCAGCTTCCGCCCCGGCCGCGCGGGCCACGATCGGCGACAGCGAGTTCGACCGGGACACCGCGGTGACCCGCCGCGGCCCGGGCGTCTACGACATCGACCTCTCGGCCGGCTGGACCATCATCAACGCCGTCAACGGCGGCTATCTGCTGGCCGTCCTCGGCCGCGCCCTCGCGGACGCCCTGCCGCACCCGGACCCGTTCACCGTCTCGGCTCACTATCTGACGGCCTCCCAGCCCGGCCCCGCCGTCGTGCGCACGGACGTGGTCCGCGCCGGCCGCACCCTCTCCACCGGCCAGGGCTCCCTCTTCCAGTACGACGCGGACGGCCGGGAGGTGGAGCGCATCCGCGTCCTGGCCTCCTACGGCGACCTGGGCGCCCTCCCCGACGACGTGCGCACCACGGCGAAGCCGCCCGCCATCCCGCCGATGGAGCAGTGCTTCGGCCCGCAGGACGGACCGTCCCCCGTCCCCGGCAGCTCCGCCATCACCGACCGTCTGATGCTCAAGCTGGACCCGGCCACCCTCGGCTGGGCGCTCGGCTCGCCCTCCGGCAAGGGCGAGATGCGCTCCTGGTTCGGGCTCGCCGACGGCCGGGACGCCGATCCGCTCTCCCTGCTGCTCGCCGTGGACGCGCTGCCGCCGACCGCGTTCGAGCTCGGCCTGAAGGGCTGGGTCCCGACGGTCGAGCTGACGGTGCACGTCCGCTGCCGCCCGGCGCCGGGCCCGCTGCGCGTCTCCATCACCACCCGCAACCTCGCCGGCGGCTTCCTGGAGGAGGACGCCGAGGTCTGGGACAGCGCCGACCGGCTGGTGGCGCAGTCCCGGCAGCTGGCCCGCGTCAGGCTCGGCTGAGCGGCGTGCGTCAGGCCCGGTCGAGCGGGGTGCGTCAGGCCCGGCTGAGCGGCGTACGCCCCAGCCAGGCCGCCAACCGCTCGTGGACATCGGCTCCTGCCCGGGCCTCGTGACGGGCGCCGAAGGGGGTCTCCCCGCCCCTCGGCCGCTCGTCGGGCAGCACCCTGCGGGCGGTGGCGAGCGCGAACTCGGCGAGTTCCGGGTCGAGTCCGAGCGGACGGCCGAGGGCCTCGGCGAGGTCCCAGGTGTGCGTCACGATCTCCATGACGTATCCCGAGAGAGCCGCGTGACCGGGCACCTCGCCCCACGGCACCCGCACCGGCGTGCTCATGCGCTCGTCGCTCGCCCACGCCTTCAGGACGCGGGTGCGCGCCTCGTCGTAGGCCGCCGCCCAGTCGTCGTCCTCGACGCCCTCGGCGAACGAGCTCATCGAGAGCCCGTCCCCGCCCTCGCCGACCACCGCGATGCGCACGGTGCCGCCCACGATGTGGCTGAGCAGGCCCCGTACGTCGAACTCGGCGCAGGGCGTGGGGGCGGTCAGCTGCTCGGGCCGGACCGTCTTGATGACGGCGGCGGCCTGCTCGGTGGCGCGGGTGTACAGCGGGCGGGGGTCGATGCCGTTCGGGCGGGGGTCGATGGCGTTCATGGGTCTCCTCCGTGCGTCCTTCGGTCGGTACGCCGGCCAGGGTTCCCGGATAACCTGACAGTTCCCGTCAACATTTGATCCGCGACCGCCGCGACGCGATTCTGGGGGCGTGAAAGCCGACCGCCTGCTGTCGATCCTGCTGCTCCTCCAGACCCGGGGCCGGGTGCCCGCGCACGAGCTCGCCGACCGGCTGGAGGTCTCGGTGCGCACCGTCTACCGCGACATCGAGGCGCTGTCGGCCTCCGGTGTCCCGGTCTACGCGGAGCGCGGCCGGCACGGCGGCATCGAACTGCTCGCCGGTTTCCGCACCGACGTCACGGGTCTGACCGCCGACGAGTCCCGCGCGCTGTTCATCCTCGCCGCACAGGGCGCGCACGCCGCGCTCGGACTGGACGCGGCGCTCGGCTCGGCGCTGCGCAAGGTGATGGCGGCGCTGCCGGCCCCGCACCGGCCCGCCGCCGAGGTGGCCAGCCGCCGGATCCTGGTGGACGCCACCCGCTGGAAGAGCGGCCCGCAGCAGGCCGTCGACCTGGACGTGCTCCAGGACGCGGTGTTCGCCGACCGGCGCCTGCGGCTGCGCTACCGGCACAGCGGCGAGCGGGAGCCGCGCACCTACACCGTCGATCCCTACGGCCTGGTCTCCAAGGCGGGCGTCTGGTACCTGGTCGCCGACCGGCGGGGCAGGCCACGGCTGTTCCGGGCCGACCGGGTGCGCTCCGCCCGCCTCCTGGACGATCCGGTGAGGCGCCGGCCGGGCGTGGAACTCGCCGACGCCTGGGAGGTGCTGCGCCGCCGGGTGGAGGAGCGCCCCGGCGGGATCGACGTCACCGTCCGGGTGCGCCGCACGCACCTGGACATGTTCCTGCGCCTGCACGGCTCCTCGCTGGCCGCCCCGCCCGACGACGACGGCGAGAGCGAATGGGTCACCGCCCGGATGTCGTACGACGTCCTGCGCGCGGTGCGCCAACTGCTCGGGTTCTCCGACCGGGTGGAGGTGCTCTCGCCGCCCGAGGCGCGTGAGGAACTGCGGGCGGCGGTCGCCGCCGTCGCTGAGCTGTACGAGGGAGGAACGGTCAGGCCGGCCAGTGCCGGCGGCCCACGCTGATCAGCCGCAGCTGCCGGGTGGCGAGCAGGGTGACGCGCTCGCGCTCCTCGGGCGGGGCGTCGAGGGCCTCCAGGAAGAGCGAGGCGGTGATCAGCATCTGGTCGACGTAGAGATGGGCGAGCATCAGCAGGTCGTCCTCGCTCCAGCCCACGGCCTGCGGATCCCTGGCCAGCTCGTCCTTCACCTCGCGGGCGAACCGGACCAGTTGCTCCCGGATCGCCTCCCGCACCGGCTGCACGCCGCCGTGCCGCTCCCGGGCGATGAACCGGACATGGGCCGGATAGGCCTCCACATGACGGGAGATCAGCTCGACGGCCCGCGCGATGCGTTCCTCGCTGTCGTCCGCCGTGGACACCGTCGTCCGGATCATCGGGTGCAGGCTGCCCAGGGCCTCCTCCACCAGGGCCACGCCGAGGTCCGCCGTGGAGCGGAAGTGCCGGTAGAAGGCGGTCGGGGCCACACCGACGGCGCGCGTGACCTCGCGCAGGCCCAGGCTGCTCAGGCTCTGCTCCTCCAGCAGGCCGAGCGCCGCGTCCAGGAGGGCCTGCCGGGTCTTCCGCTTCTGGGCCTGGCGGACGCCGAGAGTGTGACTCATGCCATGCAGTTAACAACTGTTCTCCGGAATGTCAAAGCGGTCGGACGCGCTAGACTCCATAGTCAGTGAACAACTGTTACTCGTAAGCGTTCACGAGAGAACGCCGGAGGGGGATCCGATCCCATGCTGTTCCTCGTCGCCGCCCTGCTGCTGCTCGGCGTCACCCTGGGCACCGTGGCCCACGCGCCGCTCGGCTTCACCGTGGCCGCCGCCGTCGTGATCGCCGCCTGGCTCGGCGTCTTCGCGCTCCGCGAGCGCCACGCCCGCCGCCGCGGCACGTCCCACTGACCACGCGCCCACCACATCCCTCGGGAGCCATCGCCATGCAACTCACCGCACCGGCCACGCGCCGCACCGCCCTGCGCGACGCCGACGGCATGGCCGTCGCGTCCTTCATCCTCGGCCTGCTCGGCCTCCTGGTCCTCAACCTCTTCCTCGGCCCCATCGCCATCACCCTCGCGGCAGTGGCCCTCTGGCGCGGCACCACCCGTCGCGGCCGAGCCCTCCTCGGCCTCACCCTGGGCATCGCCGACCTCATCGTCCTCATCACCCTCATGCAGCTGGACCACACGGTGTCCTGGAGCTTCTGACCGCCGCATGTGGCCCAGCGCTGTGGGCAGGCGTTCCGCAAGGCGATGGGGGCACCTCCCATGCCGTTCAGGCAATGGGGGAGGGTGGACACAGCGGACACGTGACGGCGCCTCGCCGGCTCAGTCCAGGTGGAGCCACGGCGGTCGCTCCCAGGTCGTCGCAACCTGATCCCCGGGCCCACGACAAGCGCCCGTAGAATCAGCCTCACCATGGCTTACCTCGACCACGCCGCGACCACCCCCATGCTCCCGGAGGCGGCAGAGGCGCTGACCGCCGCGCTGGGCGTCACCGGCAACGCCTCCTCCCTCCACGCATCCGGCCGCCGGGCCCGCCGCACGGTCGAGGAGTCCCGCGAAACCCTCGCCGAAGCCCTCGGCGCCCGCCCCAGCGAGGTCGTCTTCACCTCCGGCGGCACCGAGGCCGACAACCTCGCCGTCAAGGGCCTGTACTGGTCACGCCGCGCCGCCGACCCGGCCCGCACCCGCGTCCTCGCCAGCCCCGTCGAGCACCACGCCGTCCTCGACGCCGTCCACTGGCTCGGCGAACACGAGGGCGCCACCGTCGAGTACCTCCCGGTCGACTTCTACGGCCGCGTCCACCCCGAGGCCCTGCGCGAGGCGATCGCCCGCAACCCCGACGACGTGGCCCTCGCCACCGTCATGTGGGCGAACAACGAGATCGGCACGGTGCTCCCGGTGCACGAACTCGCCGCGACGGCCGCCGAGTTCGGCGTGCCGCTGCACTCCGACGCCGTGCAGGCCTTCGGCCAGGTCCCCGTCGACTTCGCCGCCTCCGGCCTCGCCGCGATGACGGTCTCGGGCCACAAGATCGGCGGGCCGTACGGCATCGGCGCGCTGATCCTCGGCCGCGAGCACAGCCCCGTACCCGTCCTGCACGGCGGCGGCCAGGAGCGCCACGTCCGCTCCGGCACCCTCGACGTGCCCGCGATCGCCTCCTTCGCGGTGGCCGGCCGGCTCGCCGCCGAGCAGCGCGAGTGGTTCGCCCGCGAGATCGGCGCCCTGCGGGACCAGCTGATCACCGCCGTGCGCACGGCCGTCCCCGACGCGATCCTCGGCGGCGATCCGGCACCCGAGGGGCGTCTTCCGGCCAACGCCCACTTCACCTTCCCCGGCTGCGAGGGCGACTCCCTGCTGCTCCTGCTGGACGCCCAGGGCATCGAGTGCTCGACCGGTTCCGCCTGCACGGCGGGCGTCGCCCAGCCCAGCCATGTGCTGCTGGCCGCCGGCGTCGACCCGGACCTGGCCCGCGGCACCCTCCGCTTCTCCCTCGGCCACACCTCCACCGAGGCCGACGTCGAAGCGGTCGCCAAGGCCATCGGCCCGGCGGTGGAACGGGCCCGCGCGGCGGGCCTGACGTAGGGCCTGGCGTGGGGCCTCACGTCCGGATCACGCCGGCGCCCGGCGCACCAGCCGTATGTAGCGGTCCCAGTCCCAGTGCGGGCCCGGGTCCGTGTGGTCGGTGCCCGGCACCTCGGCATGGCCGATGATGTGCTCGCGGTCGACGGGTATGCCGTACCGCCCGCAGATCCGCGCCGTCAGCCGGGCCGAGGCGGCGTACATCGCGTCGGTGAAGGACGAGGCCCGCTCGACGAATCCCTCGTGCTCGATGCCGACGCTGCGCTCGTTGTAGGCGCGGTTGCCGGTGTGGAAGGCCACGTCCAGCTCGCGGATCATCTGGGTGACCTGCCCGTCCGCGCGGACGATGTAGTGCGCGGCGGCCTCGTGCCCCGGGTCCTGGAACGCCCTCACCGCACTCACGTAGCTGCCCTGGGTGACATGGACGACGACCCGGTCGATCGCGTAGTCGTCCGGGCGGTCCGCCCGCCGGTAGTTCGCCGGGGAGGCCGCCAGCCACCGCGCGCCCCCGAAGTCCACCGCCCCCGCCACCCGCGGCCGCTGCGCGCCCGGCAGCCCCCACCACAGCCGGGCCAGCCCCGAGCGCTCCAGCGCGGCCCCGCCCGCGACCACCGCCACGGCCCCGCCGAGGAGCAGTGCCCGCCGCCCCGGCCGCCGTTCCTTGTCACCGTTCCTCGCCCCCACGCGCTCTCCAACGGATATCCGGCGGCCCCGGTTCCCGCGTCCCCGTACCCTGAAAGGGCTATGACTGACACCCCGCAGCGCTCCCGCCCCCTCCGCGTCCTCGCCGCCATGTCGGGCGGCGTCGACTCCGCCGTCGCCGCCGCGCGCGCCGCGGAAGCCGGCCACGACGTCACCGGCGTCCACCTCGCGCTCTCCGCGAACCCGCAGTCCTTCCGCACGGGCGCGCGGGGCTGTTGCACCATCGAGGACTCGCGCGACGCCCGCCGCGCCGCCGACGTCATCGGCATCCCGTTCTACGTCTGGGACCTCGCCGACCGCTTCCGCGAGGACGTCGTCGAGGACTTCGTCGCCGAGTACGAGGCCGGCCGCACCCCCAACCCGTGCCTGCGCTGCAACGAGAAGATCAAGTTCGCCGCGCTCCTGGACAAGGCGCTCGCCCTCGGCTTCGACGCGGTGTGCACCGGCCACTACGCGAAGGTGATCGTGCGCGAGGACGGCGCCCGCGAGCTGCACCGCGCCTCCGACATGGCCAAGGACCAGTCGTACGTCCTCGGCGTCCTGGACGAGAAGCAGCTGGCGCACGCGATGTTCCCGCTCGGCGACACGGTCACCACCAAGGACGAGATCCGCGCCGAGGCCGAGCGCCGGGGACTCGCGGTCGCCAAGAAGCCCGACTCCCACGACATCTGCTTCATCGCCGACGGCGACACCCAGGGCTTCCTCGCCCAGCGGCTCGGCAGGGCCGAGGGCGACATCGTCGACGAGTCCGGCGCCAAGGTGGGCACGCACGAGGGCGCGTACGGCTTCACCATCGGCCAGCGCAAGGGCCTGCGCATCGGCACCCCGGCCCCCGACGGCAAGCCCCGCTACGTCCTGGACATCTCCCCGGTCACCAACACCGTGACGGTCGGCCCGGCCTCCGCGCTGGACGTCAGCGGCCTCACCGCGATCAAGCCCCGCTGGTGCGGCACCGCCCCCACCGGCCCCGCCACCTACACCGCCCAGCTGCGCGCCCACGGCGGCGAGACCGAGGTCACGGCCGAGCCGGTCGACGGCGAGCTGCGCGTGACCTTCACCGAGCCGGTCCGCGGCGTCGCCCCCGGCCAGGCGATCGTCCTGTACGACGGCACCCGTGTGGTCGGCTCGGCGACGATCGCCTCCACGGTGCGGGCGGCGGCCGGGGTGGCGTGAGAGCCGACAGGCCCCGTGCGCCGCGGAGCCGGCCGGAGTGGCGTGACAGCCGGGACGGTGCCTACGCGCCGTAGAACTCCGCCAGGACCGGTGCCAGGACCTCCGGTTCCACCGCGTGGGTCTGGCCCCTGAGCAGGCGGTAGGTGCCTTCGGAGGCGGCCAGCGCCACCTGGCGGGCCGCCTCGCGCATCCGGTCCGGGCTCGCGTCGCCCGCGACGGCCAGGACCGGCACGGCGATCGAGGCCAGCAGGTCGCGGGGGACCGGTCCGTCGCCCATCACGGCGTCGTCGTACGCCAGGGTGGGGGCGATGGCCTCCAAGCCCGGCCACATGGGGGACTGGCGTGCGCTCACGATCATCTGTTCGGCCAGACCGGTGACGCGCAGGAACAGTTCCACCGCGTCACCGCGCCGGCCCTCCGCGAGCGCGCCGGCCAGATCGTCGGAGTAGGCGGCGCGCTCCCGCTCATGGCCCTCGCGCACCTCGAACGGCGGTTCGTACACGGCGACCCGGCTGACCGGCAGCCCACCCGCCGCCGCCCGCAGCGCCAGCGCGCCGCCCGAGGAGATGCCGTACAGCGCCGCCTCGCCGCCCACCGCGTCGAGCACGGCCGCGAGGTCCTCCACCTCGCGCTCCACCGCGTACGGCGCCGTGTCCCCGCTCTCGCCGCGGCCCCGACGGTCGTACACGACGGTGCTGAAGCGGTCCGAGAGCAGCATCGCCAGCGGTGCGACCGTGGCCCCCGTGGACATCGCCCCGCTGACGAGGACGACCACCGGCCCCTGTCCGGTGCGCTGGTAGGCGATCGAGGTGCCGTCACGCGAGATGGTCTTCTTGTCCATGGCTGTGAAGACTGCCACGGCAGGGCGCGCTTGTCGGGTCACAACACCTCGACGTCGTAGAAGCAGAGGTGGTCCTTGATCCCGGCGACGTCCGGCTTCGGCTCGGGATAGGACCACACCAGGTCCTCGGCGCCCGGCACGGACCAGTACGACGCCGTGCCCTTGAAGGGGCAGTGGGTGTGGGTCTCGGACGGGGTCAGGAGGTCGAGGCGCACGTCCTCGGCGGGGATGTAGTAGCGCACGGGGCAGCCGGTCTCGCGCAGCAGCAGGAGCCGGTCGCTCTCCGCGAGGACCTGGCCGTCGTGCACGACGCGTACGTGCTGGGTGCCCTGCTCGATGGTGATCGTGTGTCCTTGGCTCATAACAGGACAGCGCTCGCGGGCCGCGCGTTCTTCCCGTGCACGGCGCACGCCTTCCCCGACACGGCGCACGCTCGGGGCCGCGTACGGTTGAGCGCATGAACATCTGCGTCTTCCTCTCCGCCGCCGACCTCGACGACCGCTACACCCGTCCCGCGCGGGACTTCGCCCGGCTGCTCGGCAAGGGCGGTCACAGCCTGGTGTGGGGCGGGTCCGACAGCGGACTGATGAAGGTGGTCGCGGACGGCGTACAGGAGGCGGGCGGCCGGCTCATCGGCGTGTCGGTGGACTTCCTGGCGAACAAGGCGCGGCCCGGCGCCGACGAGATGGTCATCGCGGCAGACCTCGCCGAGCGCAAGAAGCTGCTCCTGGAGAAGGCCGACGCGGTGGTGATCATGGTGGGCGGCACCGGGACGCTCGACGAGGCCACCGAGATCCTGGAGCTGAAGAAGCACGGCCGCACCGACAAGCCCGTGGTGCTGCTGAACACGGCGGGCTTCTACGACGGCCTGCGCGAGCAGTTCCGCCGCATGGAGGACGAGGGCTTTCTGCCGCGGCCGCTGAGCGAGCTGGTGTTCTTCGCCGACGAGCCCGCGGGCGCGCTCACGTACCTGGAGGAGTCGGTGGCCGGGCGCTGAGCCGTGGATGCGAGCATGGCGGGCATGGCTACTCATGTGATCACCGGGGCCGGCTCCGGCATCGGCGCGGCCGTGGCGCGCCGTCTGCACGCGCGCGGGGACGACCTCGTGCTGCACGCGCGCGACGCGGGCCGGGCCAAGGAGCTGGCGGCCGAGTTCCCCGGGGCCAGGACCCTGGTCGGCGACCTGGCCGAGCCGGACCGGCTGAGCTGGGCCTTCTCGCACCAGTCGCTCCCCGATCGGGTCGACTCCCTGCTGCACATCGCGGGCGTGGTCGACCTCGGACCGGTCGGCGAGCTGACCCCGAAGACCTGGCGCCACCAGCTCGACGTCAACCTGATCGCCCCGGCGGAGCTCACCCGCCACTTCCTGCCCCAGCTGCGCGCCACGCGCGGCCATGTGCTCTTCGTGAACTCGGGGGCGGGCCTGAACGCCGGCGCCGACTGGGCCGCGTACGCCGCCTCCAAGCACGGCCTGAAGGCGCTGGCCGATGCCCTGCGGCAGGAGGAGCACGCGAACGGCGTGCGGGTCACCACCGTCTACCCGGGCCGCACCGCCAGCCCCATGCAGGCCAAGGTGCACCAGCAGGAGGGCAAGGAGTACGACCCCTCCCGCTGGATCGACCCGGAGTCGGTCGCGACGACCATCGTGATGGCCCTCGACCTGCCGAGGGACGCGGAGGTCAACGACCTTACGGTGCGACCGGGACGCTGACCCCGGCCGGGCTGTTCCGTAGGCTGCCCTGGTGAGCGAGAACAGCCAGTTCAGGTTCGGTGCCGCCACCGGGGTCGGGTCGATGCCCAGTGGGGGCGCCCGTGAGGCCGCCAAGACCGTCACCGGCACCTTCGAGGACTTCCCCTTCCTGCCCGAGCTGCCCGCCCGGGGGCCGGGCGCCGACATGATCGGGCGGACGGCCGGGATGCTCGTCGAGCTGTACGCGCGCGTGGAGCCCAGCGGGTGGCGGATCGGCGACCGGCCCGGACGGGACACCAAGCGGGCCCGGTCCTGGCTGGGGGAGGACCTCGACGCCCTGGAGGAGTTCACCCAGGGGTACGAGGGGCCGCTGAAGGTCCAGGCCGTGGGGCCCTGGACACTCGCCGCCAACCTCGAACTGAGGAACGGCGAGGCCGCCCTGTCCGACCCCGGCGCCTGCCGGGACCTGGCCGCCTCGCTCGCGGAGGGGCTGCGGCTGCACCTGGCCGAGGTCGGGCGGCGGGTGCCGGGCGCGCAGCTGGTGCTCCAGCTCGACGAGCCGTCCCTGACCGCCGTGCTGCGCGGCCGGGTGCGCACCGCCAGCGGGTACCGCACCCACCGGGCCGTGGACCGGCAGATCGTCGAGGCCACGCTGCGCGACGTGGTCGGCGTGCACACCGCAGGGCCCGTGGTGGTCCACTCCTGCGCCCCCGACGTGCCCTTCGCGCTGCTGCGGCGGGCGGGCGCAGCGGCGGTCTCCTTCGACTTCTCGCTGCTCACCGAGCGTGACGACGAGGCGATCGGGGAGGCCGTGGAGGCCGGCACCCGGCTCTTCGCGGGTGTCGTGCCCACCACGGACGGCGCGTTGTCAGACCCTGCCGGTAGCGTCATGGGTGTCAGAACGCTGTGGCGCAGGCTGGGACTGCGACCGGGGCTCGTCCCGGACGTGGTCACGGTCACCCCGGCGTGCGGACTCGCGGGCGCTTCCCCCGCGTACGCGCGCCAGGCGCTCGCCCACTGCGTCCGGGCGGCGAGGTCCCTCGCGGACAACCCTGAGTAACGGGAGGACAACACGGTGGCCGGCGACAAGCAGCAAGCGGAGACAGCGGTGCCCGCCGAGGCGCGGGAGCAGCACGCCCGGCTCGCGGACCAGGTCGAGGAGCACCGCTTCCGGTACTACGTCAAGGACGCCCCCGTCGTCAGCGACGCCGAGTTCGACCGGCTCCTGCGCTCCCTGGAGGAGCTGGAGGAGCGCTATCCGGAGCTGCGCACGCCCGACTCGCCGACCCAGAAGGTCGCGGGCTCGTACGCGACGGAGTTCACGGCGGTGGAGCACCGCCAGCGGATGCTCTCGCTCGACAACACCTTCAACGACGAGGATCTCGCCGCCTGGACCGACCGCATCGCCAGGGAACTGGGCGAGCAGGAGTACCACTTCCTGTGCGAGCTCAAGGTCGACGGCCTCGCCGTGAACCTCACCTACGAGCAAGGCCGCCTCACGCGCGCGGCCACCCGCGGCGACGGCCGCACCGGCGAGGACATCACCCCTAATGTCCGGACGATCGCGGAGATCCCCGACCGGCTGAAGGGCGACGGCGTCCCGGACCTCGTGGAGATCCGCGGCGAGGTCTACTTCCCGATGGAGAAGTTCGAGGAGCTCAACCGCCGTCTGGTCGAGGCCGGCGACAAGCCCTTCGCCAACCCGCGCAACGCGGCGGCGGGTTCGCTGCGCCAGAAGGACCCGCGCGTCACGGCGACCCGCCCCCTGCACATGGTCGTCCACGGCATCGGCGCTCTGGAGGGCTACAAGGGGATGACCCGGCTCTCCCAGGCCTACGACCTGCTGAAGACCTGGGGCCTGCCCACCTCACGGCACAACAAGGTGGTCGACGACCTCGCGGGGGTCCGCGAGTTCATCGCGTACTACGGCGAGAACCGGCACTCGGTGGAGCACGAGATCGACGGCGTGGTCGTCAAGCTCGACGAGATCCGCCTCCAGGGCCGGCTCGGCTCCACGGCGCGCGCGCCCCGCTGGGCGATCGCCTACAAGTACGCGCCCGAAGAGGTCAACACCAAGCTGATCGACATCAAGGTCGGCGTCGGACGCACCGGCCGCGTCACTCCGTACGCGCAGGTCGAACCGGTCACCGTGGCCGGATCCGAGGTGGAGTTCGCCACCCTGCACAACCAGGACGTCGTCAAGGCCAAGGGCGTGCTCATCGGCGACACCGTGGTGCTGCGCAAGGCCGGTGACGTCATCCCGGAGATCCTCGGCCCGGTCGTCGACCTGCGCGACGGCAGCGAACGGGAGTTCGTGATGCCGTCCGAGTGCCCCGAGTGCGGTACGCCGCTGCGGCCCATGAAGGAGGGCGACATCGACCTCCGCTGCCCCAACGCCCGTGCCTGCCCGGCCCAGTTGCGGGAGCGGGTCTCCTACCTCGCGGGCCGGGAGTGCCTGGACATCGAGCACTTCGGCGAGGTGGCCGCCGCCGCGCTCACCCGCCCGCTGGAGCCGGCCGACCCGCCGCTGGTCGACGAGGGCGACCTGTTCGACCTCACGGTGGAGAAGCTGCTGCCCATCAAGGCCTACGTCCTCGACCCGGACAGCGGTCTGCCCAAGCGGGACCCGAAGACGGGCGAGGAGAAGGTCGTCACGGTCTTCGCCAACCAGAAGGGCGAGCCGAAGAAGAACACCCTGGCGCTGCTGCGGAACATCGAGGAGGCCAAGGCCCGCCCGCTGGCCCGGTTCCTGAACGGGCTCTCGATCCGCCACGTGGGACCGGTCGCGGCCCAGGCGCTGGCGCGCGAGTTCCGCTCCGTCGACCGCATCGAGCAGGCGAGCGAGGAGGAACTGGCGCGCACCGACGGGGTGGGACCGATCATCGCCGCCGCCCTCAAGGAGTGGTTCGCCGAGGACTGGCACCGCGAGATCGTGCGCAAGTGGAAGGCCGCCGGAGTCCCGCTGGAGGAGCAAGGCACCGGCGAGGAGGAGGGCCCGCGCCCGCTCGAGGGCCTGACGGTCGTGGTCACCGGCACCCTGGAGCAGTTCACGCGGGACGGCGCCAAGGAGGCGTTGCAGAGCCGGGGTGCCAAGGTGACCGGTTCGGTGTCGAAGAAGACGTCCTTCGTGGTCGTGGGCGACAACCCGGGGTCGAAGTACGACAAAGCGATGCAGTTGAAGGTGCCCGTTCTGAACGAGGACGGTTTCGGCGTCCTGTTGGAGCAGGGACCTGACGCGGCGGCCGAAGTCGCCCTTCCGACCGGTGAGTAGCGGTTGAAGGGCACGCGTTCCGCGCATACCAGATGCATACGGGTGGCCGGGGCGCATTCGGGCAACCGTCGACGACCGCTGCCCGTGGAAGCCTTCTGCGGCCTACTGTTGAGGTGTGCGCCTGCCGTGCCCAGCTGCGGTCGGGGCATCCCCGTGCTCCTCGACGAGTACGTGGAAGGGTTTTCCAGCGCGGTGCGGCCCGGTAGCGCCGGGCATCGGGCCGCGCGGCGCGGGCACCGCCGGCTGTGAGAGGGACGGGAATGGAACCGACCGAGAGCGCCGCCCCGCACTCACGGCTGCGCCGGATGACCGGCGCATGGCGCGGGAGCCTGGGGCGGACGGGGGAGCGTTCGGGCGCCCGGAGCCATCCGGGGCGTGCGGGCCACACCGCACGCGCGGCCGGGCACGGCACGGCGGCGATCCGCGTGCCCGCGCTGCCGGGAGGGCAACCGCCTTCCGTGCCGGGCGTGGTCTCCGTATGGCACCGGTTCCGGCCGGCCCTGCCCGCGGTGGTCGTCGCGGTGGCCGCGCTCGTCCTCGGCGCCGGCTTCTACAGGGCGTTCGCCCGCGGCCACGCGCTCTTCCCGTCCGGCACGGCCGGCTGGTCACTGGCGGTGCTCACCGGCATCATCGTCGGCCACCTGGTGATGCTCGGCCGCTCCCGCTGGTGGGGCGGCACCGGCTCCGGCACCGCCCTCACCCTGGCCGTGCTGCTTCTCTACGGCTGGGTGCCCGCCGGCCTGGTGAGCCTGGCCGTCGTCGTGCTGGTCGGCATAGCCAGGCGCCACCGCTGCCGGCCCGGCGTGCTGAACGGCGCGGTGGACATCCTCGGCATCGCCATGGCCGCCCTCGTCCTGGACGGCTTCGGCCGCGTCCCGACCGTCGAGCGGCCCTGGGATCCGGACACCTGGACCGCGTACACCGTGCCCGAGGTGGTGCTGGCCGCCGCCGTCTACCTCGCGGTCACCCGCGTCCTGCTGTGGTACCTGCACGCCCCGCCCGCCGAAGGACTGCCCACGGTCGCCCGCACCGCCCTGGTCAGACAGGGCCTGGTCGCCGTCGCCCTGCTCGGCATCGCCCCGCTGGTCTGCGTCGTCGCCGTCGCCGAACCCGTGCTGCTGCCGCTGTTCTCCATCCCGCTCATCGCCCTGGACGCCACCTTGTGGATAGCCCGCGCCCGGGCCGAGGAGCAGCTGCGCGACCGGCTGACCGGGCTGCCCAACCGGCAGTGGCTTCTGGAACGCATCTGGACCGCCCTCGACGACGCCGAACGCATCGGCGCCCGGGCCGCCTTGATGCTGATCGACCTCGACCGCTTCCGTTCGGTCAATGACACGCTCGGTCATCTCGCCGGTGACCGGCTGCTGCTCCAGATCGCCGACCGGCTGCGGCAGGCGCTGCCGCGCGGGGCGGAGGCCGCGCGGCTCGGCGGGGACGAGTTCGCCGTGTTACTGCCCGTGGCCGACTCGACGACGTCAGCGACCCGCGTCGCGCGCGCACTGGTCACCACCCTCAGCTCGCCGCTCGACCTGGACGGGCTCACCCTCGTCCTGGAGGCCAGCGCCGGTGTCGCCGTCTTCCCGGACCACGCGCTGGACGCCGAGGGCATGCTCCGCCGCGCGGACGTGGCGATGTACCAGGCCAAGCGGGACCGTACGGGCGTGGAGGTCTACGAGTCCAAGCGGGACTCCAACACCCCCGACCGGCTCGGGCTGCTCGGCGATCTGCGCCGGGCCCTGGACGCCCACGAGGTCCAGCTGCACTACCAGCCCAAGGTCCGCTTCGACGGCCACGTCGCCGGCCTCGAGGCGCTGGTGCGCTGGGTGCACCCGGAGCGCGGCAAGGTCCCTCCGGACGAGTTCATAGCGATCGCCGAGTCCTCGGGGCTGATGCCCCATCTGACGGAGTACGTGCTGGAGACCGCCCTCGGGCAGGTCGCGAAGTGGCGCTCCGCGGGCCTGTTCGTGCCGGTCGCGGTCAACGTCTCCCCCCGCGACGTGCACACCCCCGGCTTCGCCGGCTCGGTCGCCGCCCGGCTGGCCCGGCACGGTGTCCCCGCGGGAGCGCTGCAACTGGAGATCACCGAGCACGTGCTGCTGGAGGACCCCCAGCGGGCCGCCGACACGCTGGCCGGTCTGACCGCGCACGGCGTGAAGATGTCGCTGGACGACTTCGGCACCGGCTACTCCTCGCTGGTGCACCTGCGCAGACTGCCGGTGAGCGAGCTGAAGATCGACCGTTCGTTCGTGGCCCGGCTGGCGGTGGACGCCGAGGACGCGGAGATCGTGCGGTGCACGGTGGACCTCGCGCATTCGCTGGGGCTGCTCGTCGTGGCGGAGGGCGTCGAGGACGACGAGACCTGGGAGCGGCTGCGGGACCTGGGCTGCGACGCCGTACAGGGCTGGCTGGTCGCGGCCGCGATGCCGCCCGAGGAGACCACGGCATGGCTGCGGGCGCGCGGTTCGCGCGGCTGGCAGCGCCCGCGCGCCGCCCTGCCGGCGGCGGCCTCGGACGAATGACCCGCACGTCCCCCGGCCGGTTCTGAGGACCCAGCCGCGCACGCCTTGCGCCGCGCACGCCTTGCGCCGCGCACGCCTTGCGCCGCGCACGCCTTGCGCCGCGCACGCCTTGCGCCGCGCACGCCTTGTGCTGTCCGTTACCTTGCGCTGCCGTACCTTGCGCCGCGCGCCCCGGATCTCGTGCTGCCGGTGCCTCAGGCCGCCAGCGTCCGCGCCGCCAGCGTCCGCGCCGCCCGCGTCGGGGCCGCGCGTGTCCAGTGCCGCCCGCGCGGCGCGGCGCTCGGGCCGTGCTCCGGCAGCCGGTCGTGGCGGCCGGCCGTCGCGTGGTGACCGTGTCCCGGCCCTCCGACGCCGCCGGTTCCCGCGCGGCCGTCACCGTCAGCGGCTCGCGGTCCGCTCGTTCGCGCTCGTGGCGCACTGGAGCGACGTGGTCGGTTCGGTTTTCTAGCGCCGCTAGCCAATCTGTCATAGCTCTGCTAGCTTCGCTGTTGTTCCTAGCGTCGCTAGCAGCCGAACGGCTGCCATGGCCCGCGTCCAGACGTGGGAGATCGGGGAGATCCATGACCGTCACCGCGTACAGCCTCGCCGTCCTGCTCGACCTGTTCTGCGTGTTCCTCGGCTACCGGTTCTGGTTCCAGCCCGGTCCCGCCGCGGCCGGCTACGGCGTTCCGGCCGACCCGCGGGGCGACGCCGCCGCCTACCTGTCGGTCAAGGGCCTCAGGGACGGCACCTTCGGGCTGGTCGGCCTCGCCCTGCTGGCCTTCGCGGGCACCCGTGCGGAGGCCTGGTTCATGGTCTGCGTGGCACTCGTCCCGCTCGTCGACACTCTGGTAGTCCTTCGCCACGGCGGGGCGAAAGCCGTGGCTTTCGGGATCCACTTCGCCACCGCCGTCGTTGTACTGATCAGCGCCGGACTGCTCTTCGCGGTCTGACCACACCACAAGGGGGACACACCATGTCGCTGTTCGTGCCGAAGTTCGATGAGACCGTGCTGGTGCGGGACGCGGAGGCCGAGGTGGTCGGCGGTGATCCGGTCGCCGTCAAGCTGCTGGCCGACAGCAGCTCCAGCGGTGGCGCGCTGTCCACCGTGCGCGTCACGCTCGCGGAGGGCGCCGACGGAGCCCGCCCGCACGTCCACCACAACTCTGCCGAGATGTTCTACCTCCTCGACGGCGAGGCGGAGGTCCTCTCCGGGGACGACGTCGTCACCGCCGGGCGCGGCGACCTGATCATCGTCCCGCCGGACCGCCCGCACGCCTTCGCCGCCGCCCCCGGCAGCACCGCCGACCTGCTGATCGTCATCACCCCGGGCGTCGAGCGCTTCGAGTACTTCCGCCACCTCCAGCGCATCCGCCTCGGCGAGGTGACACCGGAGAGCATCCTCGAAGTGCAGGATCTCTACGACAACCACTTCCTGAAGAGCGCCCCCTGGGACACCCGTCGCGACTGACCCGCCGCGGCCCGGCACCGGGAAACCGTTTCACGCCCACCGCCCCCCGCCCCATAGGATTGGGCCCAAACCACACACACTCACCCCAGAGGAACGCTGCATGCCTGGCATCACGCGCGAGGAGGTCGCCCACCTCGCCCGGCTGGCGCGTCTGGAGCTGAAGCCCGAAGAGCTCGACCACTTCGCGGGACAGCTGGACGACATCATCGGCGCGGTGGCCCGCGTCAGTGAGGTCGCCGACCAAGACGTACCGCCGACCTCCCACCCGCTGCCGCTGACCAACGTCATGCGCGCGGACGAGGTCCGTCCGTCGCTCACCCCCGAGCAGGCGCTGTCCGGCGCCCCGGCCCAGGAGCAGCAGCGTTTCAAGGTGCCGCAGATCCTGGGTGAGGAGTGAGAGTCATGACGGACATCAACAGCATCATCCGGCTCACCGCCGCCGAGACCGCCGAGAAGATCGCCTCCGGTGAGCTCACGGCCGTCGAGGTCACCGAGGCCCACCTGGCCCGGATCGAGGCCGTCGACGAGAAGGTGCACGCCTTCCTGCACGTGGACCGCGAGGGCGCCCTCGCCCAGGCCCGCGCCGTCGACGAGAAGCGGGCGCGCGGCGAGAAGCTCGGCCCGCTGGCCGGCGTGCCGCTCGCGCTCAAGGACATCTTCACCACCGAGGGCGTCCCGACGACCGTCGGTTCGAAGATCCTCGAGGGCTGGATCCCGCCGTACGACGCGACCGTCACCCAGCGGCTGAAGGCCGCCGACGTCGTCATCCTCGGCAAGACCAACATGGACGAGTTCGCCATGGGGTCCTCCACCGAGAACAGCGCCTTCGGGCCCACCGGCAACCCCTGGGACCTCACCAGGATCCCCGGCGGCTCCGGTGGCGGGTCGAGCGCGGCCCTCGCCTCATTCCAGGCCCCTCTCGCCATCGGCACCGACACCGGCGGCTCCATCCGCCAGCCGGCCGCCGTGACCGGCACGGTCGGCGTGAAGCCGACGTACGGCGCGGTCTCCCGCTTCGGCATGGTGGCGTTCTCGTCCTCCCTGGACCAGGGCGGCCCCTGCGCCCGTACGGTCCTGGACGCGGCGCTGCTGCACGAGGTGATCGCCGGGCACGACCCGCTGGACTCCACCTCCATCGACGAGCCGGTCCCGCCGGTCGTCGAGGCGGCCCGCAACGGCAGCGTCGAGGGCATGCGCGTCGGCGTGGTCAAGCAGTTCCGCGGCGAGGGCTACCAGCCCGGCGTCATCCAGCGGTTCGACGAGTCCGTCGAGCTGCTCAAGGAGCTGGGCGCCGAGATCGTCGAGCTGGACTGCCCGTCCTTCGACCTGGCGCTGTCGGCCTACTACCTGATCGCGCCCTCGGAGTGCTCCTCCAACCTGGCCCGCTTCGACGGCCTGCGCTACGGCCTGCGCACCGGCGACGACGGCTCGCACTCCGCCGAGGAGGTCACCTCCCTCACCCGCGAGGCGGGCTTCGGCGCCGAGGTCAAGCGCCGCGTCATGCTCGGCACGTACGCGCTCAGCTCCGGCTACTACGACGCGTACTACGGCAGCGCCCAGAAGGTCCGCACCCTCATCAAGCGGGACTTCGACAAGGCCTTCGAGCAGGTGGACGTGATCGTCTCCCCGACGACCCCGACCACCGCCTTCGCGATCGGCGAGCGCGCCGACGACCCGATGGCGATGTACCTGGCCGACCTGTGCACCATCCCCACCAACCTGGCGGGCAACGCGGCCATGTCCCTGCCGTGCGGTCTCGCCCCGGAGGACAACCTCCCGGTGGGCCTCCAGATCATCGCCCCGGTGATGAAGGACGACCGCCTCTACAAGGTCGGCGCCGCCGTCGAGGCCGCCTTCGTGGAAAAGTGGGGGCACCCGCTGCTGGAGGAGGCTCCGTCGCTGTGAGCAAGGCACTGTCCAAGGCCAAGGGCTTCAAGAAGTCCAAGTCCGGTACGTACCTGTCGATGGCCACCACCGCGTTCGGCGCGATCGGTGTCGCCAAGCAGATCAAGAAGGCCCGCGCCGAGAGCGACACGCTGAGGCTGATCGACGCCGTGGTGACCGCCGCCGGCGTCGTCACCGGCCTGGCCATCCTCTACCGCGAGCTGAAGCGGCTGGGCGACGACGACGTCCTGCTGGGCTGAGAGGGAAGTTTCACCGTGACCACCATGACCGACCTGGTGTCGTACGAGGACGCACTGGCGTCGTACGACCCCGTCATGGGCCTCGAGGTCCATGTCGAACTCGGCACCAAGACCAAGATGTTCTGCGGCTGTTCGACCACGCTCGGCGCCGAGCCGAACAGCCAGACCTGCCCCACCTGCCTCGGCCTGCCCGGCGCGCTCCCGGTCATGAACAGGACCGGCGTCGAGTCGGCGATCAAGATCGGTCTCGCGCTGAACTGCGAGATCGCCGAGTGGTGCCGCTTCGCCCGGAAGAACTACTTCTATCCGGACATGCCGAAGAACTTCCAGACCTCCCAGTACGACGAGCCGATCGCCTTCAACGGCTACCTCGACGTGCAGCTGGAGGACGGTGAGGTCTTCCGCGTGGAGATCGAGCGCGCCCACATGGAGGAGGACACCGGCAAGTCGACGCACGTCGGCGGCGCCACCGGCCGTATCCACGGCGCGCAGCACTCCCTCCTCGACTACAACCGCGCGGGCATCCCGCTCATCGAGATCGTCACCAAGCCGATCGTCGGCGCGGGCGACCGCGCTCCCGAGGTGGCCAAGGCGTACGTGCGTGAGCTGCGCGAGGTCATCCGTTCGCTCGGCGTCTCCCAGGCCCGCATGGAGATGGGCCAGATGCGCTGCGACGTGAACCTGTCGCTGATGCCGAAGGGCTCCGAGAAGTTCGGCACCCGCTCGGAGACGAAGAACGTCAACTCGCTGCGGTCCGTGGAGCGCGCGGTCCGCTTCGAGATCCAGCGGCACGCGGCCGTCCTCTCCGGCGGCGGCACCATCGTCCAGGAGACCCGCCACTTCCACGAGGACACGGGCTCCACGACCTCCGGCCGGGTCAAGGAGGAGGCCGAGGACTACCGGTACTTCCCCGAGCCCGACCTGGTGCCGGTGGCGCCCCCGCGCGAGTGGGTCGAGGAGATCCGCGCGGCGCTGCCCGAGCTGCCGCTGGCCCGCCGCACCCGGCTGCTGGCGGACTGGGGCATCTCGGCCACCGACATGCAGGCGATCCTCAACGCCGGTGCGCTGGACCCGATCGTCGCCACCATCGACGCCGGTGCCGACGCCGCCTCCGCCCGCAAGTGGTGGATGGGCGAGCTGGCGCGCAGCGCCAACGAGTCCGGCAAGGCCCTGGACGAGCTGGCGATCACTCCTCAGCAGGTCGCCCGGGTGACCGAGCTGGTCGCCAAGGGTGATCTGAACGACAAGCTGGCCCGCCAGGTCATCGAGGGCGTCCTCGAGGGCGAGGGCACCCCGGACGAGGTGGTCGACAAGCGCGGCCTGAAGGTCGTCTCCGACGAGGGCGCGCTGACCGCCGCCGTCGACGAGGCCATCGCCGGCAACCCGGGCGTCGCGGACAAGATCCGCGGTGGCAAGGTGGCCGCGGCCGGCGCCCTGGTCGGCGCGGTCATGAAGGCCACCCGCGGCCAGGCCGACGCGGCCCGCGTCAAGGAGCTGATCCTGGAGAAGCTGGGCGTCAGCGAAGGCTGAGCCGGGTTCCGCGGCGTGTACGGCCGTACGGCCCCGGAGGACATGTCCTCCGGGGCCGTGCTTCTCAGCCGCGGCGTCCCACGACCCGCGCGAACCCCAGCAGGCGCCCCCGGTCGGCGTTGAGCAGCTCGACCGAATCCCGGGCCATCCCCGCCATGAAGTCGCTCGGGCTCTCCTCGGCGCAGATCTCGCTCCACCGCAGCCAGTCGCGCCACCCGTCCTCGAGCCAGTCGGCGGTCTCGACCGTCACGGCGCCGGTGCGCGTCCAGTTCCGGTGCCACCAGGCGGGGGAGTGGAACGCCCAGAATCCCGGGTCCCAGTGGGCCTTGAGGTGCTCCGGCGGCTCGACACCGTCGATCTCCTCCCGTACCGAGGGCACCACGACCCCGATCCGCCCGCCGGGCTTCAGCAGCCGGGTCAGTGAGGGCAGGTAGAGGTCGTCGGCGCCGAAGTACTGATAGGCGTCGACGGAGACGATCGCGTCGAACGACTCTTCGCCGAACGGCAGGTCGTGCGCATCGGCGTGGACCGGCACCACCCGGTCCGCGACTTCGGCCTCGTCGATCCGGCGGGCGTTGTCGTCGGGCTTGATCCACAGATCGGCCGCGACGACCTGGACGCCGTACTCCCGGGCCAGGAAGACGGAGGTCAGCGCGCGCCCGCAGCCCAGGTCCAGCACGCGGGCGCCGGCGGGCAGGGAGTCGAGCCGCAGGGCCGGTGCCAGCCACTCCAGCAGCCACAGCGGATGCGGCCCCATCTGGTGCTCGATGAGCCAGCGGGCGTCGTAGGCGTTGCTGCGCGGGTAGCGCGCGTGCGTGAGATCGGCCATGGGGGACGTGGATAGCAGGCCGGACCCCGGTCCCGCATCCGGTTTCCCGGGCCGCTACGCTCGCCCGCCATGAGTGGACGCGCCGATTCCGAAACGCACCCCGAGATATCCGCGGTGGACGAGGTCTCGGCCGCCGCCGTGCGGGGCGGGGGCGAGGACGCCGAGAGGGCCGAGGACGCCGAAAGGGTTGAGGGCGCCGTAAGGGCCGAGGGTGCCGACGACGCCGAGGGCCACGGGGGCGGTCCGCAGGACGGTGCCGAGGTCGCCCGGCGGGCCCGCTGGACGGCGACCGGCACGGGAGCGCTGCTCACGCTCGCCGGGATCGCCGCGTGCCTGCTGCGACTGCGCGCCTCGGCCCCGGCCCTCGTCGCGGCCGCCTACGCCGTCGGCGCCGTCGTCTGCGCCGGGGCGGCCCTCCTCGGTCGGCGGGGCCACACCCGACGGGCGCTGTGGCTGCTGATCGCCGGGGTGATGGTGATGGCACTCGGCGACCAGTCGGACTGAGGTGACAGAACCCGCCTGACTGTCCTGTGAATTCGGTCCCAGTCCTGTGAATAAGGCCACGAAGGCACTAAACGATCACATTCGCCTGCAAGAGTGGCTTCACATTGCTCATGCGTTCTTTGCGGGCTGTTCACCTCATGAACGACTGTTCCCGGTCAAAGATCCACAATCCATACACCTGGGAGCACGTTCGTGGCAGCCCTTGCGCGCTGGTGTCTGCGGCACCGCCTCGTCGTCGTCCTGCTCTGGCTCCTCGCCCTCGGCGGGGTCACCGTCGCCTCCGCCGTCACCGGCCCGGCGTACTCCAACGACTACGAGGTCCCCGGCACCGAGTCGGGCCGCGCCACCCAGCTGCTGCGTGAGGGCTTCCCCGGCCTGGGCGGCGACAGCGACACCGTGGTGTGGCACACCACGCCCGGCGACGTGCGCGCCTCCGACGTCGAGCAGACGATGACCCGCACCCTGGACCGGATCGCGACCCTGCCCGGGGTGGCGTCCGTGACCAGCCCCTACAAGGGCCAGGGAGCCGACCAGATCAGCCGCGACGGGCACACCGCGTACGCCACGGTCACCTTCGACCACCCCGCCCAGGACATCCCCGCCCCCCAGGCACAGGCCGTCGTCGGCGCCGCCAAGGCCGCCCAGGCCGACGGGCTCCAGGTGGAGCTGGGCGGCAGCGCGATCGGCGGCACCCAGTCCTCCGGCGGGCACCTCGCCGAGGCCGCCGGCGTGGCCGTGGCCGCCGTGGTGCTCCTGCTCGCCTTCGGCTCGCTCGCCGCGTCCCTGCTGCCCATCGCCACCGCGCTGGTCAGCGTCGGCACCGCCTACGCCGCCATCGAGCTCCTCGGCCACGCCATGACGGTGGCCGCCTTCGCGCCCATGCTGGGCATGCTGATCGGGCTCGGTGTCGGCATCGACTACGCGCTGTTCATCGTCACCCGGCACCGACGCGGTCTCAAACGCGGGCTCGACGTCGACCAGGCGGCCACGAACGCCGTCGCCACCACCGGACGCGCCGTCGTGTTCGCGGGTGCCACCGTTTGCATCGCCCTGCTGGGCATGCTCATCCTGCGCCTCGGCTTCCTCGACGGGGTCGCGGTCGCCGCCGCCTCGACCGTCGTCCTCACCGTGGCCGCGTCGGTGACCCTGCTGCCGGCCCTGCTGTCCTTCATCGGCCCGCGCGCCCTCAGCCGGCGCGAGCGGCGCAGACTGGCCGAGCACGGCCCCGAACCCGAGCTGCCCACCGGGTTCGCCGCCCGCTGGTCCGCCTTCGTCGAACGCCACCCCAAGCTGCTCGGCGCCCTGGCACTGGTCGTCATCACGGTGCTCGCCCTGCCCACGCTCACCCTCCACCTGGGCACCTCCGACCAGGGCAACGACCCCGCGTCATCGACCACCCGCAAGGCCTACGACCTCGTCGCCGAGGGCTTCGGCCCGGGCGTCAACGGGCCCCTCACGCTCGTGACACGTGTAGACGGAGCGGACGACAGGCTCGCCCTGGACAACCTCGACACCACCCTGCGCTCCACCGAGGGCGTCGCCGCGGTCACCCCGGTCACCTACGACACCGGCGGCAGCACCGCCTACCTGACCGTGGTCCCCGACTCCGCGCCCCAGTCCCAGCGCACCAGCGACCTCGTCGACCGGCTGCGCACCGAGGTCCTGCCCCGCGCGGAGACCGGTACCTCCCTCGATGTGCAGGTCGGTGGCGTGACCGCCGGATACGACGACTTCGCCGGCGTCATCATCGGCAGGCTGCCGCTGTTCGTCGGCGTCGTCGTCAGCCTCGGCTGCCTCCTGCTCCTGCTCGCCTTCCGGTCCGTCGGCATACCCCTGAAGGCCGCCGCCATGAACGTCGCCGCCGTCGCCGCCGCGTTCGGCGTCGTCGTCGCGATCTTCCAGTGGGGGTGGGGCAGCGAGTTCCTCGGCCTCGGCCGGGCCGGGCCCATCGAGCCCTTCCTGCCCGTGATCATGGTCTCGGTGCTCTTCGGCCTCTCCATGGACTACCAGGTCTTCCTGGTCAGCCGGATGTACGAGGAGTGGCTGGAGACCGGCGACAACCGCCGTGCCGTCCGCGTCGGCCTCGCCGAGACCAGCCGCGTGATCAACTCCGCCGCGGTCATCATGATCTCGGTCTTCCTCGCCTTCGTGCTCGGCGGCGACCGGGTGATCGCCATGTTCGGCATCGGTCTCGCCGCCGCCGTCGCCCTCGACGCCTTCGTGCTGCGCACCCTGCTGGTGCCCGCCCTGATGCATCTGCTGGGCCGTGCCAACTGGTGGCTGCCGCGCCGGCTGGACCGCGTACTGCCCCGGATCAGCATCGAGCCGCCCGAGTGCCGTGCCGCCCATGAGAAGCTCACCGACGTCATGGAAGCACTGGCGAAGGAGCGGCAGCAGGATGTACGCGATACCTCTGGGTGACGACGGAGCCGAGCTGCGGCCCCTGGAGTCCTGGCACGCGGAGGAGTTCCTCGCGCACCTCGACCGGGGGCGGGACTTCATCGGGCAGTACATCCCCTTCGGATCCCGGGAGACGGACGTCGACTCCGCGCGGGCCCTGCTCACCCGGTACGCCGAGAAGCGCGCCGCCGACAGCGGCAGCCTGCACGGCATCTGGCTGGACGGGAAGCTGGTCGGCGGGGTGCTGTTCCGGACGTTCGACGCGGAACAGGGCACCTGCGAGGTCGGCTGCTGGCTGGAGCCCGCCGGGGCCGGACGGGGGCTGGTCACGCGTGCGATGCGTGTCCTGCTCGACTGGGCGTTCGACGCGCGCGGCATGCACCGCGTGGAGTGGCAAGCGGCCTCCGCCAACCAGCCGAGCATCAACGTCGCCCGCCGCCTGGGCATGACCCGGGACGGGGTGCTCCGCGAGAGCCGCGCCCACCGGGGCGTACGGCACGACATCGAGATCTGGTCGGTGCTGGCTCCCGAGTGGCGTGCGGCACGCGCGCGTGCCGGACAGGGCGATCGCTGACGATCATTAAGGGGCTTCTCAGACAGCGTCCGTACGGTGCGCCCCATGGCAACCAAGACTGCAGACGAGGCCGGGGCCACCGAGGCCGGCGAGGCCACTGAGACCGCCGAGGCCACCGAACCGCTGGACGACGAGGCAAGGGCGGAAGGCCCGGACGCCGCAGAAAGCACGAACGCCGCGGAGAGCGCGGACGCCGCGGAGACCATGCACGACGCGGAGGCGGCGGCCACCGAGGCCGGTGCCGAGGGCATGAAGGAGGCGGCGCCCTCGGGCGTCGGACAGGGCGCCGGCGCCGTCGTCTCCGCCGCGCTGGGCCTGGTCTCGCTGAGCGGCAGCTGGCTCGGCACCGTCGCGGGCGCGCGCGAGCAGCTGATCGGCCAGCTGCGGACCTCCACCTCCGCGAGCGTCGCCCAGCAGATCAAGGAGGTCTACGGCGACGCCTGGCACACCACCGCGCTGTGGGGCGGGCTGTTCGCGCTCCTCGCCCTGATCGTCGGCGTCGTGGTCCTCGCCCGGCCCGCGTTCGGCGCCCCCGCCGGCCCGCAGGCGCCCTGGATCAAGTCGGTCTCCTGGGCGGGCGTCACGCTCGGCGTCCTCGGGCTGCTGCTGGCCGTCCTGAAGTACACCGACGCCCTGCTCGCCCTCCCGTCCGCCTGAGCGTCACCGCGCAGCCGGACCGGGCGTCACCGCAGACCGAGGAGGGGCCTTAGGGGTGTCTCGCCGATCATGCCGGGCTCGCGGTGGCTGGCACCGCTCCCTGATCCGGCCTGATCGACGAGACACCCCTAGGGCCGCCGTAGGTACCTTACGGCGGTCCATGAGGCCCCTCCTGCGCATCTAAGGCCCCGGGCGGCGCCGAAGATGCGGAACCCGCCCGATGCGGCTCGCCCCCCTGGGAGACGAAGGTGGTCAGCGAACACCGAAGCGGTGTTCGGACACCGTCTCTCACCAGGGAGCCACCATGTACGGGTACGAACTCCACCGGCTGCGTTCCGCCGATCTGCGCCGCGAGGCCGACCGGGCGCGCATGGTCCGCGAGGCGCTGCGCGTCCGCCGCGCCGCCCGGCGATCCGCCGCCCAGAAAGCCCCCGAGGCGGAGTCGCATAGCAGCGGCGGGCGGCGGCACCGGTTCACCCCGGCCGCGTGAACACGCAGCAGCGCGGGGCCGTCGGCTCGGGGGCCGGCCGGGCCCTTCCGCCCGGCACCGCCCGGACCGCCCAGCCGAAAAACGGTGCCGCACTGTCAGACCCGCATGCGATGCTCGGGACCGTGGAGACCAGGTCCGTCAGTCCGGTGTTCGTGGGCCGCGCGAACGAATTGGACACGCTGCACGACGCTCTCGCCCACGCGGCCGGGGGAGAGCCGCAGGCGCTGCTGCTCGGCGGCGAGGCCGGTGTCGGCAAGACCCGGCTGATCGAGGAGTTCGCCGCCGCCGCAGCCCGCCGGGACGCCGTCGTCGCGGTCGGCGGCTGCGTGGAGATCGGCGCGGACGGACTGCCGTTCGCCCCGTTCTCCACCGCCCTGCGCGCCCTGCGCCGGGAGGTGCCCGAGGCATTCGCCGCCGCGGCCGCCGGACAGGAGGAGGAGCTCGCCCGGCTGCTGCCCGAACTGGGCGAGCAGCCCGTCACGCGCGGCACGGGCCGGCACGACGAGGACGGCATGGCCCGCCTGTTCGAACTCACCGCCCGCCTGCTGGAGCAGGTCGCCGCCGACCGCACCGTGGTCCTCGCCCTGGAGGACCTGCACTGGGCCGACGCCTCCACCCGGCACCTCCTGGCCTACCTCTTCCGCACCCTGCGCACCGGCCGCCTGGTCGTCCTGGCCAGCTACCGCTCCGACGACATCCACCGCCGTCACCCGCTGCGCCCCCTGCTCGCCGAACTCGACCGGCTCCGCACGGTCCGCCGCATCGAACTCGCCCGCTTCACCCGCCCGGAGGTCGGCCGCCAGATCGCCGGCATCCTCGCCGCCGAACCGGCCCCCGCCCAGGTCGACGACATCTTCGAACGCTCCGACGGCAACGCCTTCTTCGTCGAGGAACTCGCCTGCTGCGCCGCCGAGGGCTGCGCCGCCCTCAGCGACTCCCTGCGCGACCTGCTCCTCGTGCGCGTCGAGGCACTGCCCGAGTCCGCCCAGCGGGTCGTCCGGATCGTCGCCGAGGGCGGCTCCACCGTCGAGTACCGGCTGCTGGCGGCCGTGGCCCGGCTCGCCGAGGACGACCTCATCGAGGCGCTGCGGGCCGCCGTCAACGTCAACATCCTCGTCGCCGCGCGCACCGGCGACGGCTACCGCTTCCGGCACTCCCTGGTCCGCGAGGCCGTCAGCGACGACCTGCTGCCCGGCGAACGCTCCCGCCTCAACCGCCGCTACGCCGAGGCCCTGGAGGCCGATCCGACGCTCGTCCCGGCCGACCAGCGCGTCATGCGGCTGGCCAGCTACTGGTACCACGCCCACGACCCGGCCAAGGCCCTGCCCGCCGTCCTGGACGCCTCCGTCACGGCCCGCGCCCGGCACGCCTACAGCGAGCAACTCAGGCTGCTGGAGCGGGCGATGGAACTGTGGGACGCCGCACCGCAGGACGTACGGGCGCGGCTGCGGCTCATCGACCACATCGAGGCCTACCGGCCCTGCGACTGCGACCCGGCGGACACGCCCCTGCGCCATCTCGACCTGATGGCCGAGGCCGCCGTCGCGGGCCGCCTCTGCGGGGAACGGGACCGAGCCATGAAGATCATCAAGCGGGCCCTGCGCCTGCTGGAGGACGAGCACGATCCCCTGCGCGCCGCCTGGTTCTGGGTCCAGCGCTCCCGGGTCGTCCAGGCGAAGGCCCAGGGTGACGGCTGGCGCGAACTCGCCACGGCGCAGGAACTGGTGCGCGGCCTGCCGCCCTCCGAGGTGCACGCCGAGGTGCTCGCCAACGTCGCCAACTGGTCCATGGTGCACGTGGGCGGTGCCGAGGCCTTCTCGGCCGCCGAGCGGGCCGTGGAGTACGCGCGCATGGTCGGCGCCTGCGACATCGAGATGACCGCACGCCTGACCCTCGGCGGCCTCACGGTCGAAGCCGGCGAGGTCGAGAGCGGACTGGCCGAGATGCGGGAGGTCAACCAGCACACGGTGGCCCACGGCATCACCGCGGTCGCCGGGCGCTCCTACGTCAACCTGCCGGACGCGCTGGAGTCCGTGGGCCGCTCCCGGGAGGCCGTCCCGCTGCTGGAGGAGGGCATCGCCTTCGCCCGCGGCCACGGCCTGCTCGACACGGAGGCCTGGGTCTGGGGAAACCTCGCCGAATCCCTGTTCACCCTGGGCCGTTGGGAGGAGGCCGCCGACGCGGCCTCCCGGTCCCGGCGCATCGGCCGGAGCGCCAAACCGCGCGCTTTCCACGCCCGGATCCGTGCCGAACTCGCCCTCGCCCGCGGTGAGCCGGCCGAGGCGGCGGGACAACTGGCCGACGCCCGCGTCCACTTCGGCACCCACGACTTCGCCCCGCAGCACGCCCTTCCTCTGACCCGCATCTCGATCGCCGTCGCTGCGGGCGAGGGCCGCCTGCTGGACGCCCGCGCCGAACTCGAAGGCGTCCTGGAGACCGGCTTCCCGCCCGGAACCCAGCGCTACGGCTGGCCCCTGCTGCTCACCGCCGCCACCATGGAGGCCCGCGCGGTCGGGCTGCCCGCCGCCGACCCCGGCCGCCCCGACGTCCTCGACCGCATCCGGCGGGCCACCAGGACGCTCGCCGCCAAGGTGCCCGTCTGGCAGGCGTACGAACGCTGGGTGCGCGCCGAGCTGCTGCGGGCCGAGGGCCACGGCCGCGCCGACGACTGGACCGAGATCGTCGCCGCCTTCGAGACCCTGGAGCGCCCCTACGACCTCGCCCGGGTCCGCTTCCGCCTGGCCGAGTCCCTGCTGCACTCCGGGCTGCACTCCGGCGAGGACGAGCGGGAGCGCGCCGCGGAGCTGCTCCGCCTGGCCCACGCCGTCGCCGAGCACCTGCGCGCCCGCCCGCTGGCCGACTCCGTGGCCCTGCTCGCCCAGCGCGCCCGCCTGTCCCTGACCCACGCCCCGCGGCGGCGCCCCGCCCCGGCCGACCCCGCCGAGTCCCTCGGCCTGACCAGCCGGGAACGCGACGTGCTGCGTCTGGTCGCGCTGGGCCGCACCAACCGCCAGATAGCCGAGGAACTGTTCATCTCCCCCAAGACGGCGAGCGTCCACGTCTCGAACATCCTCGGCAAGCTCGGCGTCTCCGGCCGCGGCGAAGCGGCGGCGGTGGCGCACCGGCTGGAGCTGTTTCCGCAGGACACGCTCACTGTCCCGACGGCGGGTTGAGCCGTACGGTGGACAGCGGGAAGGGGCCATGGTGTTCGACATCTTCGAGGAACTCTTCGCGCCCGGCCGTAAGCACACCCGGGACGAGCAGAAGCGGCTGGAACTGACCCGGGAGGACGTCGGGGACAACGATCCGGGGCGGGGACCCATCGATCTCGCCTCGGGGAAGGTCGTCGTACGGCCGCCCAGGAGGGCCCGCGACGAGGCCGAGCCCGGCGACGGGTGAGCGCCCGGGGGTCACTTCACCTCCAGTTCCAGGATCCGGTCGTCGCCCTTCTTCGGGTCGCCGCGGCCGTCCGTGTTGCTCGTGACCAGCCAGAGCTTGTCGCCCCCGGCCGCGACCACCGTGCGCAGCCGGCCGTAGGCGTCGGTCAGGAACGCCTGGGGTGGCGCCGAGGCCTCCGTGCCCTTCAGGGGGACGCGCCACAGGCGCCGGCCCCTGAGGCCGGCCATCCAGACCGAGCCCTCGGCGTAGGCGATGCCGCTGGGGGAGGCCTGGTCCGTGTGCCACTGGGCGATCGGGTTGTGGTACTTCGGGTCGCTCGACCTGCCCTCGGCGTCCGGCCAGCCGTAGTTGTCGCCGGGCTTGATCGCGTTCAGCTCGTCCCAGGTGTCCTGGCCGAACTCGGAGGCGAACAAGCGCTGTCTGCCGTCCCAGGCCAGGCCCTGCACATTGCGGTGGCCGTAGGTGTAGACGGGGGAGCCGGGGAAGGGGTTGCCCGGCGCCGGCAGGCCCTCCGGGGTCAGCCGCAGGATCTTGCCGCCCAGGGACTCTTTGTCCTGGGCCAGGCCTCGCTCGCCGCTCTCGCCCGTGCCCGCGTACAGCATGCCGTCGGGGCCGAAGGCGATCCGGCCGCCGTTGTGGATGACTCCCTTGGGGATGCCCTTGAAGATCGTGTCGGGTGCGCCGAGCTGTTCCCCGGCCGGCTTCTTCGGGTCGTACAGCATCCGGACGATGCGGTTGTCCGAGGCCGAGGTGAAGTAGGCGTAGATCATGTGGTCCGAGGCGTAGCCGGGGGAGAGCGCGATGCCGAGGAGGCCGCCCTCGCCCTCCGGCGCCACCCCGGAGACGGTGCCCAGCTCGGTCTGCTTGCCCGTCCTGTCGTCGACCCGGGTGATCGTGGCCTTGTCGCGGGAGGAGACGAGGAGAGAGCCGCCGGGCAGCGGCGCCAGCCCCCAGGGGCTGTCCAGGCCCTCCGCGACGGTGCGCAGCACCCTGACCGAGCCCTTGGCCGGTGGCGCGGTCTCCCCGGGTGCCTGCCCGGAGGGCGAGGACTGGGCGGCCGTCGTACGGCTGGGCGCCGCGCCCTGCCCGGACGGCGTCCCCGAGGAGTCGCACCCCGCCGCCAGCAGCAGCGCGGCGGCCAGCACACCCGTCACAGCTCGTCGTTGCACGATGAAGTCCCTTCGACGCGGCGGGTCCTACTTCTCATACACCGCCCGGCGCCTCCAAGGTTCCCGACTCCGGGATTCCGACGCTCCCCGGGAGCGCCGTACGGGTTCCCGCGAGGACCCCGTACCGGCCCGGCCCCTCAGTCCCACGACCCCTGTGCCTCCGGAAGACGCCCCAGCTCCGCCAGGTCCTCCGGCGTCAGGCGCAGGTCCGCCGCGCCGGCGTTCTCCACGACCCAGCGCTCGCGTTTGGCGCCCGGGACCGGGACCACGTGCGGCCCCTGGGCCAGCACCCAGGCCAGGGCGACCTGGCAGGCGGTGACGTCCTCGCCGTGCCGTGCGGCCACGCGGCGCAGGCCGGCCACGATCGGCTGGTTGGCGGCCATCATCTCGGCGGTGAAGCGCGGGTGGCGGGCCCGCAGGTCGTCCGGCTCGAAGCCCTGGCCGGGGGTGAGCGTGCCGGTCAGGAAGCCGTTGCCGAGCGGCATCGCGGCCAGGAAGCCGACGCCGCGCGCGGCGCACCACGGGAGCAGGGCCCCGAGCGCCTCCGGCGACCACACCGACAGCTCGGCCTGCACCGCGCCGACCGGGAACACCTGCTGCACCCGCTCCAGCTGCCGGATCGTTCCGTCGTACAGGCGTGCCCCGGACCGGCGCCCGCCGCGCGCCCCCACGGCGCACAGCCCCAGCGCCCGTACCTTCCCGGCCCGCACCAGCTCCGCCATCGCCCCCCAGGTCTCCTCGACGGGGACCTCCGGGTCCGCGCGGTGCAACTGGTACAGGTCGATCACGTCCGTCTGCAACCGCCGCAGCGACGCGTCGCAGGCCCGTCGCACATAGCCGGGACGGCCGTTGGCCACGATGTGCTGCTCGCCGGCCAGCAGACCCACCTTCGTCGAGACGAAGGCGTCGGACCGCCGCTCCTTCAACACCCGACCCACCAGCAACTCATTGGTGAACGGGCCGTACATGTCGGCCGTGTCCAGGAGCGTCGCGCCCAGGTCCAGCGCCCGGTGCACGGTCCTGAGCGACTCCTCCCCGCGCTGCCGCGAGGTGCTGTACGCCCAGCTCATCGGCATGCATCCGAGTCCTACGGCCCCCACCGCGAGTGCCGCCGCGCCGATCGTCCTGCGCTCCACCTCGCCGTAACCCTCCCTCTGCTGCGGCCCACCAACCTAACGTCTGCCTCCCCGCGCACCTGGCATAGCCTCCTGAGCATGACTGCTGACGTGTGGCTGCCCATCCCGCCCGACGAGATCGACGGGCTTCCCGAGGGGCCGAACTACCTGTTCTGGGACGGAGGCGACGACGGCGGCCAGGAGTTCCCCGCGGATCCGGCCGACTGCGTCTTCTACGTCGTGCCGTACATGAAGCCCTCCGGGCTCGGCATCCGGCCGATGCCCCGCATGCGCGCGCTGCGGGTCGTCCAGACGCTGTCCGCCGGCACCGACCATGTGGAGCCCGGCCTGAAGGACCTGCCCGCGGGGGTACGGCTGTGCAACGCGCGCGGTGTGCACGAGGCGAGCACGGCCGAGCTCACCCTGACGCTCGTCCTCGCCTCCCTGCGCGGCATCCCCGACTTCGTCCGGGCTCAGGACCGGGGCGAGTGGCGGGGAGGCTTCCGTCCGGCGCTCGCCGACAAGACCGTCCTCATCGTCGGTTACGGATCCATCGGCGCCGCCATCGAGGACCGGCTCGCGCCCTTCGAGCTCGCGCGGGTGGCGCGCGTGGCGCGCTCCGGGCGCACCACAGCGCGCGGTCCGGTGCATCCGCTCACCGATCTGCCCTCTCTGCTTCCGGAAGCCGATGTCGTCATCCTCTCCACGCCCTTGACAGAGGCCACGCGCGGTCTGGTGGACGCCGAGTTCCTCGCCCGGATGAAGGACGGCGCCCTGCTCGTGAACGTCGCCCGCGGGGCCGTCGTCGACACGAAGGCCCTGCTGGCGGAGGTGGAGACCGGCCGTGTCACCGCGGCCCTCGACGTCACCGATCCCGAGCCGCTGCCCGTCGGCCACCCCTTGTGGCACGCGCCCGGCGTGCTGATCAGCCCGCACGTGGGCGGCCCGACATCGGCGTTCCTGCCGCGCGCGAAGCGGCTGCTGACGGGCCAGTTGCGCCGATTCGTGAACCAGGAGCCGCTCGCCAACGTGGTTCTGACGACGGGTGCGTCGGACGGGTGACCCCGGGCGTGTGACCCCTTCGGGTACGGACCGCGACCCTGCGGGCGCGGAGCGTACTCGCCTACGGGTCGTTCGTCACGCAGCGTAGAGCAGCTATGTCCCTGAGTGACCGGACTGGTGTATCGTCCCGGACAGGGGCTGCGCCGCGAACCGTTCGGCGCCGGGGACGGACATTTCAGACTGCGAGGGGGGCGACGGGCGATGCACGGCCTATGGACGAACGATCCGACGCGGTGGGGCCGCCACCAAAGGCCCTGGCACACGGCCGCGCGCAGGCGCGGCCACCACGGCGGTCATCACACCCATCACAGTCATCACAGCCACCTCGGCAGCCGTTCCAGCCGGCACTGCCCGCACAGTCACCACCAGCACCGCAGGCCGGGCGGACGCCGCAGGCACGCCCACACGGCGCACCTGGACCCCCGGGACCCGGCGGCGCGGACCGGGAGGGACCGGTGAGCCCGCCCCCGACCGCCCTGCCCACGCTGGGCGGCGCGCTGCGGCCCCAGTCCGCGCCGAGCGCGCTGCGGGCCCGCCCGCCGGCCGCCGCCGGCACCGCCCGGAGACTGGTGCCCCAGCTCCTGCTGGCGCTGCTGTGCGCGGGGTACGCCGTCGGCTCCGCCTGCGACTGGGGTTCGCACGAGCTCGCGCTGATCATGGGTGACTTCGGGCTGGCCGCGGCGGCCGGCACCGCCGCCGTCTCCTGCGTCGCGTACGGCCGCGGCCATCGCGTCCGCTTCCGCTCCGCCTGGTTGCTGTTCGGCCTCTCCTCGGCGATGGCGGCCCTGGGCAACGGCGTCTGGGGGTGGTACGAGGTCGTCCTCGGCGAGCCCATGCCCAGCCCCAGCTATGCCGACCTGTTCTTCCTGTGCTTCGCGCCCCCCGCGATCGTCGGCCTGCTGGTGCTCGCCAAACGGCCGGTGACCAAGGCGGGTTGGGTGTGCCTGGCGCTGGACGCCTGGCTGATCGGAGGCTCGCTGCTCACGCTGTCCTGGAGCCTCGCGCTGGCCCAGGCCGCGAAGTTCGACGGGCCGAGCGTCGCGCACACCGCGCTCTCGCTGGCGTACCCGCTGCTGGACATCGCTCTGGTCAGCATGGTGCTCGCGCTGCACTTCCGGCGCTCGCCGGTCAACCGCACCGCCGTGAACACCGCGATCGGCGGGCTCGCCCTCACCGTGCTGAGCGACGCCCTGTTCACCTCGCCGCTGCTGCACAACAGCTACCGCTCCGGGCAGTTGCTCGACGCGGGCTGGTTCGCCGGCTCGCTGCTCCTCGCGTACGCCCCCTGGGTCGCGCCCCGCCCTGCGGCCGTCACCGAGGAACACGAGACGGTCCAGCAGGCGGAGCCCGCCGGGCGCAAGTCCCCGGAGTCCTCGGGTCACACCGCCGACGGGCACGCGCCCCAGGCACACGAGCCCCACGCGCACGAGGCCCACGCGCACGAGCCCCGTGCACACGAGCCCCACGGGCGCGAGCCGAACGCGCGCGAGCCCCACGGGCACGGCTCCCGCGGGCATGCCGCGGGGCACGAGCCCACCGGACAGCGGACCGAGGGTCACCTGGGCCACGCGCGCGTGGCCGACGGACAGGCTCCGAAGGCCGACGCCGGTCCCGCTTCCGCCGCCGACGGACACACCCCCGCCGCGGACGGCCACGCCCCGGCGGCCGACGCACAGGCCGTCCCGGCCGACGGGCACGCGCGCGTGGCGGACGACCGGACGCCCGGACGGCGCCCGGTCCCGCGCACCCGCTACCGCCGGCCGCCCGCGCCCGTCGGCGACGGCGTCCGGTATCCGGCCGGCCAGCCGATCGCCGGCTCCCTCGCCGCGCTCACCCCCTACCTCGCCGCCGCCGTCTGCACGCTGGGGATCCTCTACAACGTGCTCAACGGCCACAGCGTCGACCGCGTGGTGCTGATCACCGCCGGGGCCGTCGTGCTCGCCCTCGTCGTGCGCCAGGGCATCATGCTGCTCGACAACATCACCCTCACCCAGGAGCTGGCCCAGAAGGAGAACCACTTCCGCTCCCTGGTGCAGGGCTCCAGCGACGTCATCATGATCGCCGCGCCCAACGGCGTCCTGAGGTACGTCTCCCCGGCCGCCGCCGGAGTGTACGGGCGGCCCGCGGAGGAGCTGGTGGGCACCGAACTGGCCGGCCTCATCCACCCGGAGGACCTGGGCTGCGTGGTGCACGAGGTGCGCCGTTTCCTCGTCGCCGGCCCGCAGGAGGAACCCACCACGCGCATCGAGTGCCGGTTCCGCTCCGGTGACGGCGGCTGGCTCAACGTGGAGTCGACGATCAACCGCCACCACGGCGGGCTGATCTTCAACAGCCGGGACGTCACCGAGAGAGTCCGCCTCCAGGCGCAGTTGCAGCACAACGCCGAGCACGACCCGCTCACGGACCTGCCCAACCGCGCGCTGTTCACCAGGCGCGTGCAGCAGGCCCTGTCCGGCCGCCGCTCCACCGACCGCGGCACCGCCGTGCTCTTCATCGACCTGGACGGCTTCAAGGCCGTCAACGACACGATCGGGCACCAGGCCGGGGACGAGCTGCTCGTCCAGGCCGCCCGCAGACTCCAGGAGGCGGTCCGGCACGGGGACACCGCCTCCCGCCTGGGCGGCGACGAGTTCGCGGCCCTCATCGTCGGGGACGGCACCCGCGACCGCACGGCCCGCGAAGGGCACATCCTGGAGCTCGCCGACCGCCTCAGGGTGACCCTCTCGCAGCCGTACCTCATCGACGGCAACGATGTCCGTGTCGCCGCCTCCATCGGGGTGGCCTTCGCGGAACCGGGACTGGGCGCGGGGGAGTTGCTGCGCAACGCCGACCTGGCCATGTACCGGGCGAAGGCGGCCGGAAAGGGCCGCGTCGAGCTGTACAAGCCGCAGATGCAGCAGGACGTCGTCCGCAAGGCGGAGCTGGCCGGCCGGCTCAGGTCCGCCCTGCACGACGGCGAGTTCACGCTGCTGCACCAGCCGGTGGTCTGCCTGGAGACCGGCCGGATCACATCGGTCGCCGCGCAGGCGCGCTGGCGCTCCTCCCAGGGGGTGCTCTTCACGCCCGCCGAGTTCCTGCGGGTCGCCGAGGACAGCGACAGGACGGCCGAACTGGGCCGCTGGATGCTGGAGGAGGCCGTGGAGCAGGCCGCCGAGCGCGCCCGGGGCGGTCTGAGTGTGTCCGTGGTGGTCCGGGTGGGCGCCCGCCGTCTGGTGGACCGCTCGCTGCCGCCCGGCACCGTGGAGGCCCTGCTGACCCGGCACGGGCTGCCCTCCGGGGCCCTGATGATCGAACTGTCGGACACCGACCCGCGGGTCTCCCTGGACGAGCTGGAGCGGCGGCTGGCCGGCCTCAGACGCCTCGGCGTCCGGATCGCGCTGGACGGCTTCGGCAGCGGCCACGGGGCCATCACGGCGCTCAGAAGGCTCCCCGTGGACGTGCTGAAGCTCGACCGCGGCCTGGTCGAGGGCGTCGTCGAGTCCGCCCGGCTGCACAAGATCACCGGCGGGCTGCTGCGCATCGCCGGGGACCTCGGACTCCAGTCGCTGGCCGAGGGAGTGGACCTGCCCGAGCAGGTCGCGGCCCTGCGCGCGATGGGGTGCACCCACGGACAGGGCATGGCGTTCTCCGGCCCGCTGGACGAGTACCGGCTGCGCCGGGCGCTCGCCGCCGGCCGCTACCCCGTGCCGCACGGCCCGGGCGAGCCGGCCTTCGCCGGCGGCGTGCGCGGTGAACGCGGTGAGCGCGGTGAGCGCGCCGTGGAGAGGGGTGCCGGCATGTACACCGGCGGGATGACCGCCGTCCTCGGAGGCGGGACGACCCTGCGACCACATAATGAGACTCCCGTCCCACCCACTTGACACCGGGTGCGTGCCGGGGGGAGGGTCAGTGCCATGCGCACCCGAATTCTCGTACTTGGACAGCGCGTCGGCTGAGCTGGGACCCACCGGAGAGATGACCCGGAATCCCCAGCGACCCTCACCGGCGCGCTCCCCTCGCTTGCCTCACGGCACGAGGGGTTTTTTGTTGCACGGGCACCTGCCGCACAGCAGCCCTGAACCGTGCGAACCTGGCGAAAGCCGACACCCGAACCCTCGCAGAACCTCAGCATCGAGAAGAGAATGCCGATGACCGAGCAGGCCTCCGGGGCCCACCATCCGCAGCCGCGGCCCCGTTCCTCAGGACAGCAGTCCGCGCCCGTCGAGCACGTCACGGGTGCGCAGTCCCTCATCCGCTCTCTCGAGGAGGTCGGCGCCGACACCGTATTCGGCATTCCCGGCGGCACGATCCTTCCGGCGTACGACCCGCTGATGGACTCCGGCCGCGTGCGTCACGTCCTGGTCCGGCACGAGCAGGGCGCCGGCCACGCCGCCACCGGCTACGCGCAGGCCACCGGCAAGGTGGGCGTCTGCATGGCGACCTCGGGCCCCGGCGCCACCAACCTGGTCACCCCGATCGCCGACGCCAACATGGACTCCGTGCCGCTGGTCGCGATCACCGGGCAGGTGGTGTCCTCGTCGATCGGCACGGACGCCTTCCAGGAGGCGGACATCGTCGGCATCACGATGCCGATCACCAAGCACAGCTTCCTGGTCACCAAGGCCGAGGACATCCCCCGGGTGATCGCGCAGGCGTTCCACATCGCCTCCACCGGCCGCCCGGGGCCGGTCCTGGTCGACATCCCCAAGGACATCCTCCAGAAGAAGACCACCTTCTCCTGGCCGCCGGTCATGGACCTGCCCGGCTACCGCCCGGTCACCAAGCCGCACGCCAAGCAGATCCGGGAGGCGGCCAAGCTCATCACCGCCGCGAAGCGCCCCGTGCTCTACGTCGGCGGCGGCGTGCTCAAGGCCCGGGCCACCGCCGAGCTGAAGGTCCTCGCCGAACTCACCGGAGCGCCCGTCACCACCACCCTGATGGCGCTCGGCGCATTCCCCGACAGCCACCCGCTGCACGTGGGAATGCCGGGCATGCACGGTGCGGTCACCGCCGTCACCGCGCTGCAGAAGGCCGACCTGATCGTCGCCCTCGGAGCCCGCTTCGACGACCGCGTCACCGGCAGGCTGGACAGCTTCGCCCCGTACGCCAAGATCGTCCACGCCGACATCGACCCCGCCGAGATCGGCAAGAACCGCGCCGCCGACGTGCCGATCGTCGGCGACGCCCGCGAGGTCATCGCCGACCTGATCCAGGCCGTCCAGAAGGAGCACAGCGAGGGCCAGAAGGGCGACTACAGCGCCTGGTGGAAGGACCTCAGCCGCTGGCGCGACACCTACCCGCTCGGCTACGACCAGCCCGAGGACGGCTCGCTCTCCCCGCAGCAGGTCATCGAGCGCATCGGACAGCTCGCCCCCGAGGGCACGATCTTCGCGGCGGGCGTCGGCCAGCACCAGATGTGGGCCGCGCACTTCATCCAGTACGACAAGCCCGCCACCTGGCTGAACTCCGGCGGCGCCGGAACCATGGGCTACGCCGTCCCGGCCGCCATGGGCGCCAAGGCCGGACAGCCCGAGCGGACCGTCTGGGCGATCGACGGCGACGGCTGCTTCCAGATGACCAACCAGGAGCTGACCACCTGCGCCCTGAACAACATCCCGATCAAGGTCGCCGTCATCAACAACGGGGCCCTCGGGATGGTCCGCCAGTGGCAGACCCTGTTCTACAACCAGCGGTACTCCAACACGGTCCTGCACTCCGGTCCGGAGGACGTCAACCCCGAGGCCAGGGGCACCCGGGTCCCCGACTTCGTGAAGCTTTCGGAGGCCATGGGCTGCTACGCGATCCGCTGCGAGCGGCCCGAGGACCTGGACAAGGTCATCGAGGAGGCCAACTCCATCAACGACCGCCCGGTCGTCGTGGACTTCATCGTCCACGAGGACGCGATGGTCTGGCCCATGGTCGCCGCCGGCACCTCCAACGACGAGATCATGGCCGCCCGTGACGTCCGCCCCGACTTCGGCGACAACGAGGACGACTGAGAGCCACCGAGGACTTCAGGAAGGTACGACCGTCATGTCCACCAAGCACACGCTCTCGGTCCTGGTCGAGAACACCCCCGGCATCCTCGCCCGGATCGCCGCCCTGTTCTCCCGCCGCGGCTTCAACATCGACTCGCTCGCCGTCGGCGTCACCGAGCACCCGGACATCTCCCGCATCACCATCGTGGTGAGCGTCGAGGACCTGCCGCTGGAACAGGTGACCAAGCAGCTCAACAAGCTCGTCAACGTGCTCAAGATCGTCGAGCTGGAGCCGTCCCAGGCGGTGCAGCGCGAACTCGTCCTGGTGAAGGTGCGCGCCGACAACGAGACGCGCTCCCAGATCGTCGAGATCGTCCAGCTGTTCCGCGCCAAGACCGTCGACGTCTCCCCGGACGCGGTGACCGTCGAGGCCACCGGGTCCAGCGACAAGCTGTCGGCCATGCTCAAGATGCTGGAGCCGTTCGGCATCAAGGAGCTGGTCCAGTCCGGCACGATCGCGATCGGCCGCGGCGCCCGCTCGATCACGGACCGGTCGCTGCGCGCCCTTGACCGGTCGGCTTAGCGGCGTATTCGGGCGGTCGGGGGACACCGGCCGCCCGGATACCGAGACCCCCGAACCTCCCGTCCCCTCACCGGCATACGGTGGGACGCACAACCTGCACACCAAGGAGAGAACCCAAAGTGGCCGAGCTGTTCTACGACGCTGACGCCGACCTGTCCATCATCCAGGGCCGCAAGGTCGCGGTCATCGGCTATGGCAGCCAGGGCCACGCCCACGCCCTGTCGCTGCGCGACTCCGGCGTCGACGTCCGGGTCGGTCTGCACGAGGGCTCGAAGTCCAAGGCCAAGGCCGAGGAGCAGGGCCTGCGCGTGGTCACCCCGGCGGAGGCCGCCGCCGAGGCCGACGTCATCATGATCCTGGTCCCGGACCCGATCCAGGCCCAGGTCTACGAGGAGTCCATCGCCCCCAACCTGAAGGACGGCGACGCGCTGTTCTTCGGCCACGGCCTGAACATCCGCTACGGCTTCATCAAGCCCCCGGCCGGCGTCGACGTCTGCATGGTCGCGCCGAAGGGCCCGGGCCACCTGGTGCGCCGTCAGTACGAGGAGGGCCGCGGCGTCCCGTGCATCGTGGCCGTCGAGCAGGACGCCTCCGGCAGCGCCTTCGCGCTGGCCCTGTCCTACGCCAAGGGCATCGGCGGCACCCGCGCCGGCGTCATCAAGACCACCTTCACCGAGGAGACCGAGACCGACCTGTTCGGTGAGCAGGCCGTGCTGTGCGGCGGCACCGCCGCCCTGGTGAAGGCCGGCTTCGAGACCCTGGTCGAGGCGGGCTACCAGCCGGAGATCGCCTACTTCGAGTGCCTGCACGAGCTGAAGCTGATCGTCGACCTCATGTACGAGGGCGGCCTGGAGAAGATGCGCTGGTCGATCTCCGAGACCGCCGAGTGGGGCGACTACGTCACCGGCCCGCGCATCATCACCGACGCCACCAAGGCCGAGATGAAGAAGGTCCTGGCCGAGATCCAGGACGGCTCGTTCGCCAGGAACTGGATGGACGAGTACCACGGCGGCCTGAAGAAGTACAACGAGTACAAGAAGCAGGACTCCGAGCACCTGCTGGAGACCACCGGCAAGGAGCTGCGCAAGCTCATGAGCTGGGTGAACGAGGAGGCGTAGGCCTCATGCCGGAGGCCGGGGCGAGGAACGCCCCGGCCTCTTCGGCGGACCGGGGGTAACGTCGGAGTCACGGTGGACTCGCGGCGTTGTCCACCCCGTCCAGCCACGGACGGGTGATCCTTCCGCAGCGGCGCAATGCGGCGCACGTGGCGCCACTACACTGCTGCACAACAACGCGTCAGGCCCACAGCGTCGTGCGTCTTCCACGCGGCTAGCACCCCTCCGCCAGCGGCCGTCGGGACGGCCGTCCGCATTGGACTTGTGAGGACTCACGTGAGCTCGAAACCCGTCGTACTCATCGCTGAAGAGCTGTCGCCCGCCACCGTCGACGCGCTCGGCCCGGACTTCGAGATCCGGCACTGCAACGGCGCCGACCGTGCCGAACTGCTCCCCGCCATCGCCGACGTGGACGCGATCCTGATCCGCTCGGCCACCAAGGTCGACGCGGAGGCGATCGCCGCGGCGAACAGGCTCAAGGTCGTCGCCCGCGCCGGCGTCGGCCTGGACAACGTCGACGTCTCCGCCGCCACCAAGGCCGGCGTGATGGTCGTCAACGCCCCGACCTCCAACATCGTGACCGCCGCCGAGCTCGCCTGCGGCCTCATCCTCGCCACCGCCCGCAACATCCCGCAGGCCAACGCCGCGCTGAAGAACGGCGAGTGGAAGCGCAGCAAGTACACGGGTGTGGAGCTGGCCGAGAAGACCCTCGGAGTCGTCGGCCTCGGCCGCATCGGCGCCCTGGTCGCCCAGCGCATGTCCGCCTTCGGCATGAAGGTCGTCGCCTACGACCCCTACGTGCAGCCCGCGCGGGCCGCGCAGATGGGCGTCAAGGTGCTGACCCTGGACGAGCTGCTGGAGGTCTCCGACTTCATCACCGTCCACCTCCCGAAGACCCCCGAGACCCTCGGCCTGATCGGCGACGAGGCGCTGCGCAAGGTCAAGCCGAGCGTGCGTATCGTCAACGCCGCGCGCGGCGGGATCGTCGACGAGGAGGCGCTGTACTCGGCGCTCAAGGAGGGCCGGGTCGCGGGAGCGGGCCTGGACGTGTACGCCAAGGAGCCGTGCACGGACTCCCCGCTGTTCGAGTTCGACCAGGTGGTCTGCACCCCGCACCTGGGCGCCTCCACCGACGAGGCCCAGGAGAAGGCGGGCATCGCCGTGGCCAGGTCCGTGCGCCTCGCGCTGGCCGGTGAGCTGGTGCCGGACGCGGTGAACGTCCAGGGCGGTGTCATCGCCGAGGACGTCAAGCCGGGCCTGCCGCTCGCCGAGCGCCTCGGCCGCATCTTCACCGCCCTCGCGGGCGAGGTCGCGGTCCGCCTCGACGTCGAGGTCTACGGCGAGATCACCCAGCACGACGTGAAGGTGCTGGAGCTCTCCGCGCTCAAGGGCGTCTTCGAGGACGTCGTCGACGAGACGGTGTCCTACGTCAACGCCCCGCTGTTCGCGCAGGAGCGCGGTGTCGAGGTCCGCCTGACCACCAGCTCCGAGTCGGCCGACCACCGCAACGTCGTCACCGTGCGCGGCACCCTCGCCGACGGCGAGGAGGTCTCGGTCTCCGGCACGCTGGCCGGCCCGAAGCACGTCCAGAAGATCGTCGCGGTCGGCGACTACGACGTGGACCTGGCGCTCGCCGAGCACATGGTCGTCCTGCGCTACGAGGACCGTCCCGGTGTCGTCGGCACCGTAGGCCGCGTCATCGGCGAGGCCGGCATCAACATCGCGGGCATGCAGGTCGCCCGCTCGACGGCGGGCGGCGAGGCGCTGGCGGTGCTGACCGTCGACGACACGGTGCCGGCCAACGTCCTTTCCGAGGTCGCCGCGGAGATCGGCGCGACGTCGGCTCGTTCGGTGAACCTCGTGTAGGTGGCCGCACCTGAACCAGGTTGCCGTACTGAACGCCGGGCGGGCTACGTGAGGTAGCCCGCCCGGCGTTTTCGCGTACGGTCCATGGCCGCCCTCAGGCCACCGCCTCCACGGTCTCGGCCGCCTCCGCCTCCGCCTCCGACGCCGGCGCGGTCTCCCGCACGTGAACCCGGCGCAGGGTCGTCGCCGCCGCGATCGCCGCGGCGACCAGCACCGCCGCGGCCGCGATCGCCGCGCCCCGCATCCCGTCGGTGAAGGCCTCGCGTGCCGCCGTCACCAGGGTCTCGCCCGCCCGCCCCGGGAGCTGTCCGGCGACGGCGAGCGCACCGCCGAGGGTCTCGTGGGCGGGGGCCGGGGCGGCGGACGGGATCTCGTGGCGGTAGATCGCCGTACCGATGGAGCCGAGCACCGCCATGCCGAGCGCGCCGCCGAACTCCTGGCCGGTCTCCAGCAGGGACGAGGCCGTGCCCGCCCGCTCCACCGGGGCCGCGCCCAGCGCCAGGTCGGTCATCTGGGACATCACCATCACGATGCCGGAGGCCAGGACGCCGCACGCGACCAGCACCAGCACCAGCGAGTCCGTGCCGGCCAGGGCGAGCATCGCGTAGCCGGCCGCGGCGATCGCGAAGCCCGCGGCGACGACGTAGGCCCGGTTGACGCCCTTCTGTACCAGCTGCGTCGCCACCGGGGCCGCCATCCCGATCGGCACCGAGGGCAGCAGCGCCCACAGGGCGGCCTCCAGCGCGCTCTTGCCGAGCACCGACTGCAGATACTGCGTGGTGAAGAAGGCCGAGCCCATCATCGCGAACGCGGAGACGAGGTTCAGGACGATCGCGGGGGCGAAGCCGCGGCCGCGGAACAGGGCCGGGGAGATCATCGGGGCGGCCGCCCTGCGCTGGCGGTGGACGAAGAGCGCCGCGAAGAGCAGGCCGACGGTGATCGAGACGACGTAGAGCGGGCGCACTCCCTCGGAGGGGATCTCCTTCAGGCCGTAGACCACCGGGAGCACCGCCGCCATCGACAGCGGCACGCTGAGCAGGTCGAAGCGGCCGGGCTCGGGGTTCTTCGACTCGGGCAGCAGGACCGGGCCCAGCACCAGCAGCAGCACCATCGCGGGCAGGTTGACCAGGAAGACCGAGCCCCACCAGAAGTACTGCACCAGGACGCCGCTGAGCACCGACCCGAGCGCGATGCCGCCGGTCATCACACCGGACCAGATGCCGATGGCCTTCGCCCGCTGTCCGGGGTCGGCGAACATCGTGCGGACCAGCGCCATCGTCGAGGGCATCAGGGTGGCGCCGCCGATGCCGAGGACCGCGCGGGCGGCGATCAGGGTCTCGGCGCTGTTCGCGTACGCGGCCGCCAGCGAGGCGGCACCGAAGGCGGCGGCCCCGATCAGCAGCAGCCGGCGGCGGCCGATGCGGTCGCCGAGCGAGCCCATCGTCATCAGCAGTCCGGCCAGGACGAACGCGTAGATGTCGAAGATCCACAGCTGCTGGGTGCCGCTCGGCTCGAGGTCCGCGCTGATCGCGGGGATCGCGAAGTAGAGGACCGAGACGTCCATCGAGACCAGCAGCAGCGGCAGCATCAGCACGCCGAGGGCGGTCCATTCACGGCGGCCGGCACGGGCGGCCGCGGTCGGGGTGGTGCTCGTCGGGTTCGTCATGGCAGTGACTGTACGGGCGTCTTAAACGCTTGTCTAGTACGGGCGTATAAATCAGCCGTCTAGGACAGCCGTATGAATCCGGAGTAGGGTGAAGGACATGGGACACCGTGAGGATCTGCTCGAGGGCGCCAAGCGCTGCCTGCTGGAGAAGGGCTTCGTGCGCACCACGGCGCGCGACATCGTCAAGGAGTCGGGGACCAACCTCGCCTCGATCGGCTATCACTACGGCTCGAAGGACGCACTGCTGGCGCAGGCATACGTCTCGCTGGTCGAGGACATGTCCGGCGCGTTCGCCGGGGACGCGGGCGCCGGGACAGAGGCCGCACCGGGCTCTGTCGAACGCTTCCAGGAAGTGTGGTCGAACGTCATCGCCACGATGCGGGACCCCGGCTCGTTCTGGCGGCTCAGCGCGGAGATCGTGGTCATGGGCGACCAGCTCCCCGAGGTGCGCGACCATCTCGCGCAGGCCCAGCGGGAAGGCTCGCGCGGCTTTGTCGCGCTGCTGACGGGTGCGCGCGAGGAGGACATCCCGGAGGACGTCGTCGACACCCTCGGCGCCTTCTACACGGTCCTCATGACGGGCCTGATCTCCCTGTGGACCTTCGACCCGAAGAGCGCCCCGAGCGCCGAACAGCTCACCGAGGGCCTGCGCCGGGTGATCGCCGGAGCCACGGGGAACTCCTAGAGGCGCGCCGCCTTCAGCGCCATGTGCAGCAGCAGCCGGTCCTCGCCGTCGTCCAGGTCCAGGCCGGTCAGCTGCTCCACCCGGGACAGCCGGTAGTAGAGGGTCTGGCGGTGGATGCCCAGCTCGGCGGCGGCCCGGCCGGCCTGGCCCGCGCAGTCCAGGAAGACCTCGGCGGTGCGGGCCAGCTCCTGGTGGGCGGGGGAGAGCAGGGCGCGCGCGGCGGGGTCCTGCGCGGCCTGCGGCGGCAGCGCGGTGAGCAGGCGGAACGGGCCGATCGACGCCCACTCGGCGACCGGACCGAGGCGCGGCTCCGCCAGCGCGGCCCGCGCGGCGGCCGAGGCCTCCGCCCAGGCACTGCCCAGCTCGGCCAGCCCCGTCCGGCCGGCGGCGATCCCACCGGCCACCGCGCCCCCGCCCGCCCGTTCCAGCAGCCGCGTCGCCGCCGACACCGCCGGGGTCAGCGTGTCCGTCGAGCGCAGCCGCACCAGCAGCGCCAGGCACTGGGCCGTGGCACCCCAGGGCACCGCGCACAGCGCCGTCGCGCCCGGCAGGGTGCGCACCGAGGGGGCGTCGTCCGGGTCCGCCGAGGGCCAGGGGGCCACGCACACCATCGTGTGCGGCCCGTCCGCGCGCACACCCAGGGCCGTACGCAGCTCCGCTACCGCCGCATCCCGCGGCCAGCCCCGTTCGGCGGTCAGCACGGCGCGCAGCTCCCGGGTGAGATCGGCGCCGTGCTGCGCCTCGTCCGCCAGCAGCGCGCCGATCCGCGCGGTCACCCGCATGGCCGCCGCCAGCTGCTGCTCGGTCGGCCCCGGATCGTCGTCCAGGAGCCAGACGTAACCGAGGACGACACCCCGATGGCGCACCGGAAGGCAGATCCGCCCCCGGTACACGCCCGCCTCGGGGGTCGGCGGGATCCTGACCGGGCCCGTGGCCCGGGTGATGCCGAAACCCTCGAACCAGCGGCGGACCGCTGCCGTGGAGCGGCGGGTGAGGATCGAACGGGTGCGCACCGGGTCCAGGGCCGAGGGATCCAGGTCCTCCTCGCTGGTGTAGGCGCCGAAGGCGATCAGCACGAAGTCCCGGTTCTCCAGCGTGGCCGGCGCGCCGAGCAGCTCCGAGATCTCGTCGACCAGCTCCTGGTAGTCACCTTTGTAATCGGCCGTCACTCGGGCATTCTCCCTCATTTCCGCAGGCCCTTCATACATCTGTCTGAGATCGGGTCCACGGATGCGTGACAGCTGTCGATGGCAGACGATCGGAGGGATCCTTAACTTTCACGGTGGTTCTCCGTGCCGTCCCCGAATGGTCGGGTTTCGGCCTTCTTTGACCTGTTGTGGAGGTGCCCCGTGCTGGGTCCCGTGATTCTTGCCGCGTCGCGCAGCGACCGGATGCGACGCCTGATCTCGGCGGCCCCGGTGACCAAGCAGGTCGTCGACCGCTTCATCCCCGGCGAGAGCGTGGACCACGTCGTCCCCATCATCGAGGACCTGACCGGCCGGGGCCTGGAGCTGACCATGGACGTGGTCGGCGAGGACATCACCACTCCCGAGCAGGCCTCTGCCGCCCGCGACGCCTACCTGCTGCTGATCGACCGCCTCAAGGACCTGGAGCTCGGCCCGAAGGTCGAGATGTCGGTGAAGCTGTCCATGTTCGGCCAGACGCTGCCCGGCGGTCACGAGCTGGCGCTCGCCAACGTCCGTCCGGTCGTCGAGGCCGCGGCCGCCATCGGCACCACGGTCACGCTGGACGCGGAGGACCACACCACCCTCGACTCGATGTTCGCCATCCACGAGGAGCTGCGGAAGGACTTCCCGCAGACCGGCTGCGTCATCCAGGCCTACCTCTTCCGCACCGAGGCCGACGCGCGCCGCCTCGCCGCTTGCGGCAGCCGCGTACGGTTGGTGAAGGGCGCCTACAAGGAGCCCGCCGAGGTCGCGTACCAGAACAAGCATGAGATCGACAAGGCGTACGTCCGGATCCTGCGCACCCTCATGGAGGGCGACGGCTACCCGATGGTCGGGTCCCACGACCCGCGTCTGATCTCCATCGCGCAGGAGCTGGCCCGCACGGCCGGACGCAAGCTCGACGAGTACGAGTTCCAGATGCTGTACGGCATCCGCGGCGACGAGCACCTGCGGCTGGCCGCCGAGGGCCACCGGATGCGCGTCTACACCGCCTACGGCACCGACTGGTACGGCTACTTCATGCGGCGCCTGGCGGAGAAGCCGGCGAACCTGCGCTTCTTCCTCCGCTCGATGGTCAGCAAGGGCTGAGCCCGCACCCCACGCCCGACCCACCGCTCAAGTCAAGGAGTTACGGAACCCATGGACGCTGTGACCCAGGTCCCCACGCCCGTCAACGAGCCGGTGCACGGCTACGCCCCCGGCTCGCCCGAACGCGCCCGGCTGGAGGCCAAGCTCAAGGAGCTGGCCGAGAACCCGGTCGACCTGCCCTGCACCATCGGTGGCGAGAAGCGCATGGGCGGCGGTGAGGCCTTCGAGGTCGTCCAGCCGCACAACCACAAGGCCGTCCTCGGCACCTACCGCAACGCGAGCAAGCAGGACGCCCAGGACGCCATCGACGCGGCCCTGGCCGCGGCCCCGGCCTGGCGCGCGATGTCCTTCGACGACCGTGCCGCGATCATCCTGCGCGCCGCCGAGCTGCTGGCCGGCCCGTGGCGCGAGACGATCGCCGCCTCCACCATGCTCGGCCAGTCCAAGACCGCCCAGCAGGCCGAGATCGACAGCCCCTGCGAGCTGGTCGACTTCTGGCGCTTCAACGTCCACTACGCCCGCCAGATCCTGGCCGAGCAGCCCCCGGCCAACTCCCCGGGCGTGTGGAACCGCATGGACCACCGTCCGCTGGAGGGCTTCGTCTACGCGATCACGCCGTTCAACTTCTCGGCGATCGCGGCCAACCTGCCGACCGCGCCCGCGCTGATGGGCAACGTGGTGATCTGGAAGCCGTCCCCGACCCAGACCCACGCGGCCGTCCTGCTCATGAAGCTGCTGGAGGAGGCGGGCCTGCCCAAGGGCGTCATCAACCTCCTCACCGGTGACGGCATCGAGGTCTCCGAGGTCGCCCTGAACCACCGCGACCTGGCCGGCATCCACTTCACCGGTTCGACCAAGACCTTCCAGTACCTGTGGAAGACGGTCGGCAACAACATCGAGAAGTACCGCTCCTACCCGCGTCTGGTCGGCGAGACCGGCGGCAAGGACTTCGTGGTGGCCCACCCGAGCGCGGACCGCGCGGTGCTGAAGACCGCCCTGACCCGCGGCGCCTTCGAGTACCAGGGCCAGAAGTGCTCGGCCACCTCCCGGGCGTACATCCCGGCCTCCATCTGGAACTCCGGTTTCAAGGAGGAGTTCGCCGCCGAGGTCGACTACCTGACCATGGGTGACGTCACCGACCTGTCGAACTTCATCGGCGCCGTCATCGACGAGCGCTCCTTCGCGAAGAACAAGGCCGCGATCGACCGGGCCAAGGCGGACCCGGCCTGCACGATCGTCGCGGGCGGCACCTACGACGACTCGGTCGGCTACTTCGTCCGCCCGACCGTCATCGAGTGCACCGACCCGGAGAACGAGGTCTTCACGACCGAGTACTTCGGCCCGATCCTCGCCGTCCACGTCTACGAGGACGACCGGTACGACGAGATGCTGACCCAGATGGAGTCGGTGTCGGACTACGCCCTCACGGGTTCGGTCATCGCGGGCGACCGCGCCGCGGCGGCGTACACGATGGAGAAGCTGCGCTACGCGGCCGGCAACTTCTACATCAACGACAAGTCGACCGGCGCCGTGGTCGGCCAGCAGCCCTTCGGCGGCGGTCGCGCCTCCGGCACCAACGACAAGGCCGGCGCCCCGCAGAACCTGATGCGCTGGACCCTGACCCGCGCCATCAAGGAGACCCTGGTCCCGCCGACCGACTACACCTACCCGCACATGGGCTGACCCCCGGGCGGAACCCGCGAACCCCGCCCCCGGTCCGGAAGCACCCCTCCGGCCGGGGGCGGTGCCATGTCCCAAAGCCCCGCGGGGGACCGGCCGCAAGTCCCGCGGGAGACCGGCCGCAAGCCCCGCGGGAGACCGGCCGCGCCGTCCCGTCCTGCTCTCCCGCTTCCCTCGCCTCCATCCGGATACCGGTCCGATGGCCGCCGAGATCCGTACCGCGCACACCGCCGAGCTCGTCCCCGGTGAACTCCGGGCCGTCCGGGCCCTGCTGTACGACGCCTTCGACGGCGACTTCGGGGACGAGGACTGGGACCACACGCTGGGCGGTCTGCACGCCCTCGGGTACGAGGGGCACGGGCTCGCGGCGCACGGTGCCGTGGTCATGCGACGGGTGCGGCACCGCGGGCGCCGGCTGCGGATCGGCTGTGTGGAGGGGGTGGCCGTACGGCCCGACGTGCGTCGCACCGGACTCGGCGGACGGATCACGGCCGCCCTGGAAGGGGTCGTGACCCGCGCCTACGCCTTCGGTGCCCTGTCCGCGAGCGACGACGGCGCGCGGCTGTACGCGGCCCGGGGCCGGCAGCGGGTGAGAACCCCAGGTCAGAGCCGTGTGGCCGGAGCGGCCGTCTCAGATAGTAGGAAGTCCGAGTAATTGTGGAGACAGGCGCGCCGTCCTCGCATAGCTTTGTAGAAGCCGAACGTCACCGCTCGATCCAGCGAATGGCGGTCGTGAGCCGGGCCCTGTGCAGGACACCCCTGCGGCGCCGCTCCCCGCCCACTCCGGCGTCTCGTAAATCCCTCCGCCTGCGCGCGCTCCGCGCTTTCCCGAAGGAGTCGATTCACCATGGCCGAGACGACCGTCCGCCGCCGCGTCCGTCACGTCACCCGCATGAGCGAGTCCGACCGCAAGAACGCCGCCGCCGCCCTCCAGCGCGCTCTCGACCGCCGCGACAACGGGGGCGAGACCGGCCACTGAGCAGGCTCACCTCGGCCGCCGGTCCATATGGCGGACGTCGTGTGTCATCTCTCGGGACGAGGAGTAGGGTGCCGACATGTCTCGCAGCATCGATCTCGCAGTGATTCCCGGTGACGGCATCGGCCAGGAAGTCGTGGCCGAGGGTCTGAAGGTCCTGACCGCCGTCCTCCCGCAGGATGTGAAGCTGGAGACCAGGGAGTACGACTTCGGCGCCCGGCGCTACCACGCCACCGGTGAGCCCCTCACCGACGCCGACCTCGAGGCCCTGAAGGCGCACGACGCCATCCTGCTCGGTGCCATCGGCGACCCGTCGGTGCCGTCCGGCGTCCTGGAGCGCGGCTTCCTGCTCAAGCTCCGCTTCGCCTTCGACCACCACGTCAACCTGCGCCCGAGCAAGCTCCTGCCGGGTGTTGCCACCCCGCTGGCCGGCGACCCGAAGATCGACTTCGTCGTCGTCCGCGAGGGCACCGAGGGCCCGTACACGGGCAACGGCGGCACCATCCGCAAGGGCACCGAGCACGAGGTCGCCACCGAGGTCTCCGTGAACACGGCCTTCGGTGTCGAGCGCGTGGTCCGCGACGCCTTCGCCCGCGCCCAGGCCCGCCCCCGCAAGAAGCTCACGCTGGTCCACAAGAACAACGTCCTGACCTTCGCGGGACACCTGTGGACCAACATCTTCAACAAGGTGGCCGAGGACTACCCCGAGGTCACCACCGAGTACATCCACGTCGACGCGGCCACCATCTACCTGGTCACCCAGCCCGAGCGCTTCGACGTCATCGTCACCGACAACCTCTTCGGCGACATCATCACCGACCTCGCCGCGGCCGTCTCCGGCGGCATCGGCGTCGCGGCCTCCGGCAACATCAACCCGAGCCGCGAGTTCCCGTCCATGTTCGAGCCGGTCCACGGCTCGGCCCCGGACATCGCAGGCCAGGGCAAGGCCGACCCGACCGCCACGGTCCTCTCCGTCGCCCTGCTGCTGCGCCACCTCGGCTACGACGCGGAGGCGACCCGGATCGAGGACGCCGTCTCCGCCGACCTCGCGGAGCGCGGTGGGCTGCCCGCGCGCAGCACCTCCGAGATCGGTGACGCGCTCGCCGTACGAGTAGCCGGCTGACCCCGCCGCGCCACTCGAAGAACCTTCGAAGCCGTCGGGTCGCATCCGGGCCCGGCGGCTTCCCCATGCCCGCCGCCGGGTGCCACCATCGAATCCTGGGTCGTATTCACCCCGTTTCCTTCCATCGCAGGCCCCGCGCGATAATCGAACGCGGAGCCGCGACATGAGGGAATGCTCGGACGTCCTAGCACCGGCCACTGGCCGTGCGGGCGTGAGCGCGGCCCGTCACTACAACCCGGTGAAGGACACTCACTCATGACGACGCCCACGATCGAGCTCAAGCCCTCGGCCAACCCGCTCTCCGACGCGGAGCGCGAGGCGATCCTGACCAACCCCGGGTTCGGCCGCCACTTCACCGACCACATGGTGACGATCAGGTGGACCGAGGGCCGGGGCTGGCACGACGGCCAGCTCGTTCCGTACGCGCCGATCCCCCTCGACCCCGCCACCCACGTCCTGCACTACGCGCAGGAGATCTTCGAGGGCCTGAAGGCCTACCGCCGGCCCGACGGCTCGGTCGCCACCTTCCGCCCGGAGAAGAACGCCCTGCGCTTCCAGGCGTCCTCCCGCCGTCTGGCCATGCCCGAGCTGCCCGTCGAGACGTTCATCGAGGCCTGTGACGCCCTGGTCCAGCAGGACAAGGCGTGGGTGCCGGCGCACGGCGGCGAGGAGTCCCTCTACCTGCGTCCGTTCATGATCTCCACCGAGGTCGGGCTGGGTGTCAAGCCCGCCAACGAGTACCTGTTCATCGTGATCGCCTCCCCGGCCGGCGCCTACTTCCCCGGTGGCGTGAAGCCCGTCTCCATCTGGGCCTCCGAGGACCGCGTCCGCGCCGTCCCCGGCGGCGTGGGCGACGCCAAGACCGGCGGCAACTACGCGGCCTCCCTGCTGGCCCAGGCCGAGGCCGCCGCCCAGGGCTGCGACCAGGTCTGCTACCTCGACGCCGTGGAGCACAAGTGGGTCGAGGAACTCGGCGGCATGAACCTGTACTTCGTCTACGGCGACAAGATCGTCACCCCGTCGCTCAGCGGCTCGATCCTGGAGGGCGTCACCCGCGACTCCCTGCTCGCCGTCGCCCGTGACCTCGGCTACCAGGCCGAGGAGGCCCGCGTCTCCGTCGACCAGTGGCAGCGCGACTCGGAGAACGGCACGCTGACCGAGGTCTTCGCCTGCGGCACGGCGGCCGTGATCACCCCGGTCGGCACGGTCAAGCGCGCGGGCGCCGAGTGGAAGCAGTCGGGCGGAGAGCCCGGCGAGGTCACGATGCGGCTCCGCCAGGCTCTCCTGGACATCCAGCGCGGCATCACCGAGGACAAGCACGGCTGGATGCACGAGCTGGGCTGATCCTCAGCCGCCGGGTCAGGTCTCCTGACGGACGGCCGGGGCCACCGTGGACTCCTCGTCCACGGTGGCCCCCTCGCGTTCCCGTCCGGCCGTCAGCAGCAGGTAGACCGCGCCGCCGACCGCGCCCGAGAGCAGGAAGCTGCAGTCCACACCGCCGGTCAGCCGCAGCAGCGGACCCTGGTACGACGGCAGGGACACCGCCAGCAGACCGACCACGGCGCCCACCGCCCAGGAGACGGTCGCCCGCACGTTCCAGCCGGCCCGGTACCAGTAGATCCCGCCCCGCGAGCGGCGGTTGAAGACCTGGAGGGCGTCGGCGTCGTAGACACCGCGGCAGCGGGCGAAGCCGATGAGCGTGATGACGGCCCACGGGGTGCCGATCGCGGTCAGCAGCAGCACGAAGGACGTCATCGCCGACTGGGCGTTCCAGGCGTAGTGGCCGACGAAGACGCAGACCGTGGCGACGACGGCGACCGTGTAGGTGGCCCGGGCGCGCGAGGCGCGCGGCAGGATCGCGTCCAGGTCCAGGCCCATCGAGTACAGCATCAGACCCGCGTTGCCGACCGAGCCGGCCGAGGCGGACAGCAGCAGCGGGACCAGGTACCAGGTGGGGGAGGCCTCGACCAGCGGCCCGGCGTAGTCCAGGGCGGCGCGGGCGCCGTAGGCCGTGAAGGTGCCGAACAGCTGCGGGACGAGCAGGCCCAGGATCAGGCCGAGCCAGGTGGCGTGCAGCACCCGGCGGGAGGAGTGGCGGCGGGGGGAGATGTAACGGGTGTAGTCGCCCAGCAGGGTGATGAAGGCGATCGGGCCGGACAGGCCCGCGGCCACCGTGGCGAGGAACCACGTCGGCCAGAACCCGCCCAGCAGATAGCCGCCGGCCTCCGGCAGCGCGGCGGTGGAGAAGTGCGGCGCGTAGGCGATCACGCCGAGGGCCAGCAGCGCCGTCATGCCGATCGCGAGGACACGGGACATGGCGAGCAGCACCCGGTAGCCGTAGACAGCGCCCGCGACGGTAGCCGCGGCGAGCAGCGTGTAGACGACGGCGTACGACAGCCCGGTCGGCGTCAGCCCGAACAGCCGGTGCAGGACGCTCACCATCACGTCGCCGCCGATCCACACCGTCAGCGCGGTGTAGCCGAGGGCGAGGAGCAGCCCGACCACCGAGCCGACCAGCCGGCCCCGCACACCGAACTGGGCGCCGGAGGACGTGGACAGGTTGGTGGCGGTGCGCAGCGAGACCAGCGCCAGCGGGGCCGTGAACAGCGTGCCGACCGCGGTGCCCACCACGATCGAGCTGAGCGAGCCCCACCAGTCCAGCCCGAAGGACGGAGGCAGCCAGCCGAAGATGATCACACCGAGGCACAGATTGGATCCGAGCAGGATCGACACCAGATCGCGCGGACCACTGGTCCGTTCCTCCTCGGGGATGGTGTCGACTCCGCGCTGTTCTATCGGCATGGCTCGCGTCTCCTTCGACTGCCGCCTGACGGTTTGAGCGACGTTCAATGTGACGTGGACGTCGCTGTGGCGTCAACCGTCAATCTTCCGCAGCACTGGATTTCACGTTTAGAGTGTTGCTCTAATCCGTGCAAGGCAAGGAGGTGCCGCCGCGTGAGACTGACCCCCACGGAGCGTGACCGGCTGCTGCTCTTCGGAGCCGCCGAGCTGGCCCGCGCCCGCAAGGCCCGCGGCCTGCGGCTCAACGTGCCGGAGGCCACCGCCCTGATCGCCGACACCGTCTGCGAGGCCGCCCGCGACGGCGCCCGGCTCGCCGAGGCGGTCGAGCGCGCCCGTGCGGTGCTCGGCCCGGACGATGTCCTCCCGGGCGTCGCGGACGTGGTCACCGAGGTCCACGTCGAGGCCGTCTTCGACGACGGCTCACGGCTCGCGGTGGTCACCGACCCCATCGCGGGCGGCTCGCTGGGCGAGCAGGGCCCCGGAGCGCTGCTGCCCGGACCGCGGCACGCCGAGCCCGAGCCGGCCGTGTGCCTCACGGTCACCAACACGGCGTCCGTTCCGGTGTCGGTCACCTCCCACTTCCACTTCTTCGAGGCCAACCCGCGGCTGGACTTCGACCGCGCGGCCGCCTACGGGATGCGGCTGGCCGTGCCCGCCGGGTCCTCGGTCCGGTTCGGGCCGGGGGAGAGCGCCGAGGTCGGTCTCGTGCCGATCGGCGGGAAGCGGATCGCCGTCGGCTTCGCGGGTCTCGTCGACGGCCCGCTGGACGCGCCGGGCGCGAAGCAGGAGGCCCTGCGCCGGGCCGCGGCCTGCGGATACCTCGGCGTACCGGAGAACACCGAGCCGGAGAACAGCGAGCAGGCGAACACGGCGCCGGAGAACACGGAGCCGGAGAACAGCGAGCAGGCGAACACGGCGCCGGAGAACACCGAGCAGGAGGTCGCGCGATGAGCCGCCCCGGAGGCCACCCGGCCGAAGCCCGTCGGCTCACGCCGTACGAGTACGCCGCCACCCACGGCCCGCGCGCCGGCGACCGCATCCGCCTCGGCGACTCCGGGCTGGTCGTGCGCGTGGAGTCCGACGCCCAGAAGTACGGCGACGAGTTCCTCGCCGGGTTCGGCAAGACCGCCCGCGACGGCCTGCACCTGAAGGCGGCGGCCGTCCGCGACACCTGCGACGTCGTCATCAGCAACGTCGTCGTGATCGACGCGGTGCAGGGCATCCGCAAGGTGTCCATCGGCATCCGCGAGGGGCGGGTCTGCGCGATCGGGCGGGCCGGCAACCCCGACACGCTCGACGGCGTGGACGTGGTCGTCGGCACGGGTACGTCCATCGTCTCCGGCGAGGGGCTCATCGCCACCGCGGGCGCCGTGGACACCCACGTCCACCTGCTGTCGCCGCGCATCATGGAGGCCTCGCTCGCCTCCGGCGTGACCACGATCATCGGCCAGGAGTTCGGGCCGGTGTGGGGCGTGGGCGTCAACTCGCCGTGGGCCCTGAAGCACGCGTTCGGCGCCTTCGACGCCTGGCCGGTCAACATCGGCTTCCTGGGCCGGGGATCCTCCTCCCACGAGGCGCCGCTCATCGAGGCCCTGGCCGAGGGCGGCGCGAGCGGCTTCAAGGTGCACGAGGACATGGGCGCCCACACCCGTGCCCTGGACACCGCCCTGCGCGTCGCCGAGGAGCACGACGTCCAGGTGGCCCTGCACAGCGACGGCCTGAACGAGTGCCTGTCGGTGGAGGACACCCTGCGCGTCCTCGAGGGCCGTACGATCCACGCCTTCCACATCGAGGGCTGCGGCGGCGGACACGTCCCCAACGTGCTGAAGATGGCCGGGGTGCCGAACGTCATCGGCTCCTCCACCAACCCCACCCTGCCCTTCGGCCGGGACGCGGTCGCCGAGCACTACGGCATGATCGTCTCCGTCCACGACCTGAAGACCGACCTGCCCGGCGACGCCGCCATGGCCCGCGACCGCATCCGGGCCGGCACCATGGGCGCCGAGGACGTCCTGCACGATCTGGGCGCCATCGGCATCACCTCCTCCGACGCCCAGGGCATGGGCCGGGCCGGCGAGACCGTGCGCCGTACCTTCGCGATGGCCGGGAAGATGAAGGCGGAGCTGGGCCCGCTGGAGGGGGACGGCGAGGGCGACGACAACGCGCGCGTGCTGCGCTACATGGCCAAGCTGACCATCAACCCGGCCATCGCGCACGGACTGGCCCACGAGGTCGGCTCCATCGAGGTCGGCAAGCTCGCCGACATCGTGCTGTGGCGACCGGAGTACTTCGGCGCCAAGCCGCAGCTCGTCCTCAAGGCGGGCTTCCCGGCCTACGGCGTCGTCGGTGACCCCAATGCGGCCACCGACACCTGCGAACCCCTGGTGCTCGGACCGCAGTTCGGCGCGCACGGCGCCACCCCCGCCGACATCTCGGTGGCCTTCGTCGCGCAGGCCGCGGTGGACCAGGGCCACGACACGATGCCCACCCGGCGCCGCCGGGTCGCCGTGCGCGGCACCCGCGGCATCGGCCCGGCCGACCTGCGCCTGAACTCCCGCACCGGAGCGGTCGACGTCGACCGGCGCACCGGCCTGGTCACCCTCGACGGCGACCCGCTGCGCTCCGAGCCCGCCGACTCCGTCTCCCTCAACCGCCTCTACTTCCTCTGAGGATCCCTGATGAACACCCCCGCCGCCGACGGCTTCCGCATGCCCGCCGAGTGGACGCCGCACGAGCGCACCTGGATGGCGTGGCCGGGCCCCAACCCGACCTTCGACACCCCCGAGGACCTGGCCGCCTCCCGTGCCGCCTGGGCGTCGGTCGCCCGCGCCGTCCGTCGCTTCGAACCGGTCACCGTGGTGTGCGGCCCCGGCCAGTCGGCCGAGGCACGTGCCCTGCTCGGCGACGACGTCGAGACCGTGGAACGCGACCTCGACGACGCCTGGATGCGCGACATCGGCCCCACCTTCCTCACCGACGGGCACGGTGAACTGGCCGCGGTCGACTGGACGTTCAACGGCTGGGGCGCGCAGGACTGGGCCCGCTGGGAGCACGACGCCAAGATCGGCGCCTACGTCTCGGACCTCGCGGGTGCGAGGACGTACGCCTCGCAGCTCGTCAACGAGGGCGGCGCGATCCACGTCGACGGCGAGGGCACGGTCCTGTTGACGGAGACCGTCCAGCTCGGCCCCGAACGCAACCCGCACTGGACCAAGGAGCAGGTCGAGGCGGAGATCCACGCCCACCTCGGCACCCGCAAGGCCATCTGGCTCCCGCGCGGCCTGACCGGCGACTACCCTCCCTACGGCTACGGCACCCTCGGCCACGTCGACATCGTCGCCGCCTTCGCCCGCCCCGGCGTCGTCGTCGCCCACCACCAGCCGGACCCGGCCCACCCCGACCACGAGGTCACCGGGGAGGTCATCGGCATCCTGAAGTCGGCGACCGACGCCCGGGGCCGCAGCCTGGAGGTCGTGGAGGTCCCCGCCCCGACCGTGCTGGAGGCCGACGGCCACTGGGCCGACTACTCCTACATCAACCACTACCTCTGCAACGGCGGAGTCGTCCTGTGCGGCTTCGACGATCCGCGCGACGAGATCGCCGCCGGCATCTTCCGCCGCCTCTTCCCCGAGCGGACGGTGACCCTGGTGGACGCGCGGACGATCTTCGCGGGCGGGGGCGGCATCCACTGCATCACCCAGCAGCAGCCGAAGGTCCGGTGAGGCGGGCGCTCCGGTAGAACATACGGGTGGATGTACTGCTCTGCGCCGCGTGCGGTCGCACGCTGACCCGGCCCGTCCGGCTTCTGCCCGGCCTTCCCGAGTCCCCGGCCCGGGACGGGCTGCCCGCCCCCGACGGGCTGCGGCGGGCCCCGGCGCGCATGCCGCGCGGGACCTACGCCGCCGACCCGCTGCCGCTCGACGCCGCCGGACTCGACGACCGTCCCGACCGGCACCGGCACATCGGCGGCTGCGGCCCCTGCGGTGAGCACGGCGCCGACCGGCTGTGCCCGTGCGGCGCCGAGGTGGCGATCATGGCCGGCGACCGCACGACCGACCACGAGATCCGCTTCGTCCCTGAGAGCGTCCGTGTGACGACCGCGCCCGCCGCGGAGGGCACCGCATGACGCGCCGCCGCACCCCCGCCCCGCCCCGCGAGGAGGTCCTCGCCGCGGCCATGGACATGATCGCCGAGCGGGGGCTGGAGAAGCTCACCATGGCGGGGCTCGGCCGGGAGGTCGGCATGAGCAGCGGCCACCTGCTCTACTACTTCCACTCCAAGGACGAGCTGCTGCTGCGGACCCTGGAGTGGAGCGAGGGCAGACTGGGCGCCGAGCGCGGCCGGCTGCTGGCCCGCCCCGGGACCGCGCGGGAACGCCTGTCCGCGTACGTCGACCTGTACGTCCCCGACGGTCACCGTGATCCGCACTGGACCCTGTGGCTGGAGGTGTGGAACCGCTCGCAGAACGCGGACGACGACGCGCGCGCCCGGCAGGCCGCCATCGAGCGGGCGTGGCACCGCGACCTGGTCGCGCTGATCGCCGAGGGCGTCTCGCGCGGTGAGTTCCGCCCGGTCGACGCGGACCGCTTCGCGGCGCGGTTGCGTGCGCTGCTGGACGGTTTCTCCATCCACGTCGCCATCGGGTTGCGGGGGACCGACCGTGACCAAGTGCTCGGGCATGTGCGGGAGTTCCTCGACGAAGGCCTGGCCGCGATCTCCTGACGGCGCGGGCGCCGAGAAGAGGAATCCTTTCCTCCGTCGCCGGGCATGTACCGCCCCATGGGACGAGAGCACTGGAAGAAGATCTGGATCGGTTCGGCCGGCAACATGGTGGAGTGGTACGACTGGTTCGTCTACGCCAGTTTCGCCACCTACTTCGCCGGGGCGTTCTTCCCGCACGGGAACCCCACCGCCCAGATGATGAACACCGCGGGCATCTTCGCCGTCGGCTTCTTCATGCGGCCGGTGGGCGGCTGGCTGCTCGGCCGGGTGGGTGACCGGCGGGGCCGCAAGGCGGCGCTGACGCTGACCGTCACCCTCATGTCGGCGTCCGCCGTCCTCATCGCCGTCGCGCCGACGTACGCGGTCGCCGGATACGGGGGCGCGCTGGTGCTGCTTCTCGCCCGGCTGCTCCAAGGGCTGTCGGTGGGCGGCGAGTACGCGGCCAGCGCGACCTACCTCACCGAGGCCTCCGACCCCCGCCGGCGCGGCTTCGCCTCCAGCTTCCAGTACGTGTCCATGACCGCCGGCCAGATCATCGGTCTCGGCCTGCAGATCGTGCTCCAGCGCACCATGTCCGACACCGCCCTGCACAGCTACGGCTGGCGCATCCCCTTCGTCGTCGGCGCGCTCGGCGCGGCCGTGATCTTCTACCTGCGGCGCAGCATGCTGGAGAGCGAGGTGTACGAGGCCGACGCCACCGGAAGCGAGGAGCGGGGCACCCTGCGGGCGCTGTGGGCGCACAAGCGGGAGGCGCTGCTGGTGATGGCCCTGACCATGGGCGGCACGGTGGCCTACTACACGTACACCACCTATCTGACGAAGTACCTGTCCAACTCCGCGGGCCTGCCCAAGCGGACCGCGACCCTGGTCTCCTTCACCGCGCTGATCGTCTTCGCCTGCCTCCAGCCGCTGGCCGGCCGGCTGTCCGACCGGATCGGCCGCCGCCCGCTGCTGATCACCTTCGCGCTCGGCTCGACCTTCCTGACCGTGCCGATCATGACGCTGCTGGGGCACGCGGGCGGCTTCTGGCCGGCGCTCGGGCTGTCCCTGCTGGCGCTGGTCGTGGTCACCGGCTACACCTCCATCAACGCCTGCGTGAAGGCCGAACTGTTCCCGACCGGCGTGCGCGCCCTCGGCGTGGCCCTCCCGTACGCCCTCGCCAACGCCCTGTTCGGCGGCACGGCGGAGTACGTCGCCCTCTGGTTCAAGAACGCCGGCGCCGAGTCCGGATTCTTCTGGTACGTGGCGGCCTGCGCGGCCGTCTCCCTCGTGGTGTACGTCACCATGCGGGAGACGAAGGACCTGGATCTGACCCGGGTGAAGACCGCACCGGAGTCCAGGCTCACGCCCGCATCCTGAGACGGCGGTGAGCACGGGGGCGCAACTGTGCCAAACTGCCCCCGTGCTCTCGTTCGCCATGATTATTGGCAGCAGGCGCGCCGGTCCGCAGTGACCGCCACGTACGACCAGGTACGGGCGGCCACCGTCGTCCTCGACCCGCGCGCAGACCTCTCGCACCCGCGAGGGGTTTTTCGTTTTCCTGGCCCACCTTCAGCCGGGAGCGAAGCGCGAGGGAGTATTGGGGGGATGGTGGAGCCGGTCATTCCGGTACGACCGAGATCCCACACAGGAGCCTTGAGACATGTCCGAAACCAGCCGGCTGGACGATTCGTTCCACGTCTTCGACACCACCCTGCGCGACGGCGCGCAGCGCGAGGGCATCAACCTGACCGTCGCGGACAAGCTGGCCATCGCCCGGCACCTGGACGACTTCGGCGTGGGCTTCATCGAGGGCGGCTGGCCCGGCGCGAACCCCCGCGACACGGAGTTCTTCGCCCGCGCCCGGCAGGAGATCGACTTCCACCACGCCCAGCTGGTCGCCTTCGGCGCCACCCGCCGAGCCGGCGCCAGGGCCGCCGAGGACCTTCAGGTCAGGGCGCTCCTCGAGTCGGGTGCCCCGGTGATCACGCTGGTCGCCAAGTCGCACGACCGGCATGTGGAGCTGGCGCTGCGCACGACGCTCGAAGAGAACCTGGAGATGGTCCGCGACACCGTCTCCCACCTGCGCGCCCAGGGCCGCCGGGTCTTCGTCGACTGCGAGCACTTCTTCGACGGCTACCGCGCCAACCCCGAGTACGCCAAGTCGGTGGTCCGGGCCGCCTCCGAGGCCGGCGCCGACGTGGTGATCCTGTGCGACACCAACGGCGGCATG
>NZ_JBEXZD010000023.1:0-81221 GCF_040628575.1 Streptomyces sp. NPDC006393 | reverse complement strand
TGTCCGATGGACGGGGTATCAACATATCTGGCGTTGACTTTTGGCACGCTGTTGAGTTCTCAAGGAACGGACGCTTCCTTCGTACTCACCCTCTCGGGCTTTCCTCCGGGCGCTTCCCTTCGGTGTTTCCGACTCTATCAGATCTTTTCCGACCCGATTTCCTCGGTGCTTTCCAGGTTCCCGCTCTCGCGTTTCCCTTTCCGGCGGTTCCGACTCTATCAGATCCTTTTCGGCCTGATCCCCGGTCAGCGGGGTTCGTCTTCCCGGCCGTTGGGCCGTTCCGACGTTTCAAACCTTAGCGGATCTTCTCGGCGATTCCCAATCGGGTCCCGAGGGGATCCGATCCGGATCGACGAGTCCCTTTCGAATTGAATTCGGGCGCGCCGAAAACAACCCGTTCGGGAGATCGTGCTGATGGTTTGGGATGCCGCTGGAGCGGCGGGAGGTGCTGCCGGAGAACCGTTACGGCTCCTCGACAACCCGAAGAACTTTACGGATCCGCGACGGGGCTGTCAAGCACCCCTTGTCAAGATCTTTTAGTCGAGGTCGCTGAGCCGTCCGCCGGCGTCCGGCTGGGCCTCCTCGACCCGGCGCAGGAGCCTGGTCAGCACCTCGCCGAGGACCGCGCGCTCCGCAGAGGAGAGGTCCTGGAGGAGGTCACCCTCGAACACCGTCGCCAGCCGCATGGCCTCCAGCCACTTCTCGCGGCCCTCGGGGGTCAGCTCGACGATGACCCGCACACGGTTGGACTCGTCGCGCTCCCGGGTGACCAGGCCCTCGGCGACCATGCGGTCGATGCGGTGGGTCATCGCGGCCGGGGTGAGGCCGAGGCGCTTGGCGAGTTCGCTCGGGCCCAGCCGGTAGGGGGCTCCCGAGAGGACCAGTGCCTTGAGGACCTCCCACTCGGCGTTGCTGATGCCGAGGGCGGAGGTCTGCCGGCCGTAGGCGACGTTCATCCGGCGGTTCAGGCGGGAGAGCGCCGAGACGATCTTCTCGACCTGGGGGTCGAGGTCCTGGAACTCGCGCTGGTAGGCAGCGATCTGCTCCTCGAGCGTCGGCTCGGTGTCGATGCCGTCGGTCTCGCCGATGCTGCCGGAGGTCTCGCCCATGTCCGCAGTATCGCACGAGGCCGCTCGCATTGAAGTCCTTCGGTGTATAGTCTTTAGGGTCGAACTTTAGCTTCGAAGTCTTCGCCTCTAAGTACCGAGGCACTCCGACCATCCGCACCACCACTGGAGAGAGGTGAACGTGACCAGGGCGATGGGCGCAGCGATGCGCCGGATCCACGTGGGCAACGCACTCAGCGCGTTCGGGCTCGGCTTCACCGTCCCCTACCTGTACGTCTATGTGGCGCAGGTGCGGGGCCTGGGAGCCATGACGGCGGGGCTCGTCCTCGCCGTCTTCGCCGTGGCCGCGCTGATCGTGCTGCCGTTCGCCGGCAGGGCGATCGTGCGGCGCGGCCCGCTGCCGGTCCTGCTCGCCGCCCTGGTCATGGCCGCGCTGGGTGCGCTGAGCCTGGGTCTGGCGGGTCATGCGTGGGCCGTCCTGCTGTCCGCGGGCGCCCTCGGGGCCGGGCAGGCCGTGATGCAGCCGGCGCTGGCGACCATGATCGTGGACTGCTCGACCGCGGAGACGCGGTCGCGGGCGTTCGCGATGCAGTTCTTCCTGCAGAACCTGGGGCTCGGGGTCGGTGGCCTCATAGGCGGTCACCTCGTCGACACCACGCGTGTCTCCTCCTTCACCCTGCTCTTCGCGATCGAGGCGGCGGTGTTCCTGCTGCTGGTGGTGGTGATGGCGACAGTGCGGATGCCGCGTGCGCCGCGCGTCGAGGAGGCGCCGACGGCGGCCGGGCGGTCGGCCCGGAGCAGCTGGAGGGAGCTGCTCGACAACCGTGCCATGGTGCGGCTGTGCGTGCTGGGCTTCGTGCTGTTCTTCGCCTGCTACGGCCAGTTCGAGTCGGGTCTGAGCGCCTACGGCGTGGAGGCCGCCGGGATATCGACGTCGGCGCTGGGGACGGCGCTGGCCGCGAACACGATGATGATCGTGGTGGCGCAGTTCGCCGTGCTGAGGTTCGTCGAGCGGCGCCGGCGGTCGCGGGTGATCGCGGCGGTGGGTGTGATCTGGGCGGTCGCATGGGGCGCGGCGGCGTACGCGGGGCTCGAGCACGGCAGCCAGGCGATGGCGACGGCCGCGTTCGTGTCGACGTACGCGCTGTTCGGTCTGGGCGAGGCGATGCTGTCCCCCACGCTCGCGCCGCTGGTGGCCGACCTGGCGCCGACGGGCATGGCGGGGCAGTACAACTCGGCGTTCGCCCTGGTGAAGCAGCTCGCGCTGGCGGTCGGGCCGGCGGTGGGCGGCCCGCTGGCCGCGTCGCTGCCGGGACCGTATGTGGTGACGTTCCTGGTGTTCTCGCTCGGGATCAGCGTCCTGGCGGTGCGGCTGGGGCGGGGGCTCACCGCCGCGCAGGACCATCCGTGGGGCGCGCGCAGCCGGGTGGTGGCGCGCGGTGGGGCGGCCGCTCCGGCGGTGACCGCGGAGGCGTGAGCTCCCGCGCCGACCACAGCAGCGGCCGTTGCCTTCGGGTGGCGGCCGCTCCGTCGCCTTCGCACGGGGGCCGCTACGGCTGCTTTCTCGGCAGGGTGAACTCGCACCACACCGTCTTTCCGCCGCCCGGGGTCCGGCGGGCGCCCCAGTTGGAGGCGATGGTCGCGACGATGGCGATGCCCCGGCCGGACTCGTCGACGGGTTCGGCGCGGCGGCGCCTGGGCAGGTGGTCGTCGCCGTCGGTCACCTCGACGATGAGGCGGCGGTCGGTGCGGCGCAGCCGCAGGCGCATGGGCGGTGTGCCGTGTTGCAGGGAGTTGGCGACGAGTTCGCTGGCCGCGAGGACGCCGAGGTCGTGCAGTTCGGGCGCGAAGCGCCAGCTGGTCAGGACGCCGGAGGCGAAGGCACGCGCGCGGGGGGCCGCTTCCACTCCGCCGAGGAGTTCCAGCGCGGCGTTGCGGAAGAGTTCGCTGTCCGGGCCGGTGCGGGCGGGGTGCTGGAGGACGAGGACGGCCACGTCGTCGTCGTGGTCGGCCTGCACACCGGCCGAGCGGACCAGGCGGTCGCAGACGACCTGGGGGGTGCCGGTGGCTCCGGCCAGGGCTCGCTCCAGGGAGGTGATGCCCTCGTCGAGGTCCTCGTCGCGGCGTTCGACCAAGCCGTCGGTGTAGAGCACCGCGGTGGCGCCGGGGCCGAGCGGGACCGATCCGGAGGAGTGCATCCAGCCGCCGGTGCCCAGCGGGGGGCCGGTGGGTTCGTCGGCGCGCAGCACGGTGCCGTTCTCGTCGCGGACCAGGATCGGCAGGTGGCCGGCGGAGGAGTACACCAGCCGGCCCTCGTTGGGGTCGTGGACGGCGTAGACGCAGGTCGCGATCTGGTTGGGGTCGATCTCGGCGGCGAGGCCGTCGAGGAGCTGGAGGACCTCGTGCGGCGGCAGGTCCATACGGGCGTAGGCGCGGACCGCGGTGCGCAGCTGGCCCATGACGGCGGCGGCCCGTACTCCGCGGCCCATGACGTCGCCGATGACGAGGGCGGTGCGTCCGCCGCCGAGGGTGATGACGTCGTACCAGTCGCCGCCGACGGCGGCTTCGGTGCCGCCGGGCTGGTAGGTGGCGGCGATGCGCAGGTCGTCGGGTTGTTCGAGGACCTGGGGGAGGAGGGAGCGCTGGAGGGTGACGGCGGTTTCGCGCTGGCGGCGTTCGCTGGCACGCAGGCGTTCGGCGGCTTCGGCGTGGTCGGTGACGTCGGTGGCGAAGACGAGGACTCCCGGACCGGCGGTGCGGGACCGGCTCTCCGCCTCGCTGACCGGGGTACAGGTGAAGGTGTAGGAGCGGCCGTCGGGTGCCTTGCGGGACTTGAGGGTGCGGGGTCTGCCGCTGCGCAGGACCTGGTCCAGGAGCGGGAGCAGGCCCAGGTCGCGCAGTTCGGGGAGGGCGTCGCGGGCGGGTTCGCCGAGGGGGCGGGCACCGAAGGCGGAGGTGTAGGCGTCGTTGACGTAGGCGATGCGGTGGTCGCCGCCGTGGACGAGGGCGACGAGGGCGGGCACGCGGTCGAGGACTTCACGGGCGGGGAGTTCGTCGACGGCGGGCACGGACGCTGTGTCGTCGGTCAGTTGTTCGACGCGGGCGGCGGGTACGGAGCCGTCGGACCGGTGGTCGGCGGTGGTGGTGGCGAGTTCGGTCCGCGCTGCGGCGCGGCGCTGTGTGCCGGGGATTCCGGGGAGCCGGGCGCTCCAGCGCGTGAAGTTCACGAATCCTTGCCTCGTGTCTGTCGTCTCAGGCCGGCTCCGGGCCCGGCGGGGGTGTGGGGCCGCGCGGCGGTGACCGCACGTGGTCGCTGCCCCGGGGGGTGCGGCACAGCGGAAGGCGTCCTCGGTTCATCGGGGGTGGAGGGTCGACCGCCTCCGGTCGTGGACCAGTCTGGCAGTGTGGCCGCCTCGCGCCGACATCCGTGGGACGCCCGGGCGTCCGGTGGAGTTCCTCGGTCCGGTCAGGACGACCCTTTCGGGTTGATGTTCGGGTCGAGAGGATGCTTTCCACCGGCGGCCAGTTCGAACTCCGCGCGGGGATGTTCCAGCGAACCGAGCGAGACGATCTCCCGTTTGAACAGTCCTGCCAGGGTCCACTCGGCGAGCACCCGGGCCTTGCGGTTGACGGTGGGCACCCGGCTGAGGTGGTAGGCGCGGTGCATGAACCAGGCGGGGTAGCCCCTCAGTTTGCGTCCGTAGACCTGGGCGACGCCCTTGTGCAGCCCGAGGGAGGCGACCGAGCCGACGTACTTGTGCGCGTACGTCTGAAGGGGTTCGCCGCGCAGGGAGTGCGCGATGTTGTCGCCGAGGAGCTTGGCCTGGCGCACGGCGTGCTGGGCGTTGGGGGCGGTGTCGGTGCCGGGTTCGGCGGCGGTGACGTCGGGGACGGCCGCTGCGTCGCCCGCGGCCCAGGCGTGCTCGACGCCGTCGACGGTCAGCTGCGGGGTGCACTTCAGCCTGCCGCGGGCGTCCAGCGGCAGGTCGGTGGCGGCCAGCAGGGGGTGCGGTTTGACGCCGGCGGTCCACACGACCGTACGGGTGGGGAAGCGCTGGCCGTCGCTGAGGACGGCCACGCGGTCGGCGCACGATTCCAGGCGGGTGCCGAGCAGCACCTGGATGTTGCGGCGGCGCAGCTGGGTGACCGTGTAGCGGCCCATCTCCTCGCCGACCTCGGGCAGGATGCGGTCCGAGGCCTCCACGAGGATCCACCGCATGTCCTCGGGTTTGACGTTGTGGTAGTAGCGGGCGGCGTAGCGGGCCATGTCCTCCAGCTCGCCGAGGGCCTCCACGCCGGCGTATCCGCCGCCGACGAACACGAAGGTGAGGGCGGCGTCGCGGACGGCGGGGTCGCGGGTGGAGGAGGCGATGTCCATCTGTTCGATGACGTGGTTGCGCAGTCCGATGGCCTCCTCGACGGTCTTGAAGCCGATGCCGTAGTCGACGAGGCCGGGGATGGGCAGGGTGCGTGAGACGGAACCGGGCGCGAGGACGAGTTCGTCGTACGTCAGCTGCTCGGTGCCGCCCCGCTCCTCGGTGGCGAGGGTGGTGAGGGTGGCGGTGCGGTGCGCGTGGTCGATGCCCTGGACCTCGCCGGCGACGATGCGGCACTGGTCGAGGACGCGGCGCAGCGGTACGACGACGTGCCGCGGGGAGATCGCGCCGGCGGCCGCCTCGGGAAGGAACGGCTGATACGTCATATAGGGGTCGGGCGTGACGACGGTGATCTCGGCCTCGCCCCGCCTGAGCTCCTGTTTCATCCGCTGCTGCAGGCGCAGGGCCGTGTACATCCCGACGTAGCCGCCGCCGACAACGAGAATGCGCGCACGTTCCTTCACCATCCCATGACGCACCCGTGACTGTCGTTTGTCCACAGCCTCGACGAATTGTGTGACCGCGGGCCGGGGCCGCGCGGGGGCGGCGAGATCACCGGAGTACGGGGAAGCCGTGCAGGTCAGACGGTATGGGGCGGGGCGTGGCGGGGAACGCAATCGGGACGTATGCGGCCCGTACTCCGATCGGGGGGCGCTCTGTGCGGAACCTGCCCCTTCTGAATTGACCCCCTCTCAACTATGTTCGTGTGTCGACGGGGTGTGGGGGATGTGGTCGAACGAGCCCGCGGGGCCTGCTCGGGTCCCGGCGAGCGGGGTCGGTCGTGCGTGATCCCTGTTCCGCACACCCCGGATTCAGCGGCGGGGAGTCTCCGGGGGGAGACGTCATTACCGGGGGATCACTCATGCACACTCAGGACACTCATTGGTCCACAGCGTCCGCCGTCGTACCCGGTGGCGGGGCGATGGGCGCGGCGGCGGGCAACGGACGCGGTGAGGACGGCCGGTCGATCCGGACGACACCTCTGCGCGTGGACGCACAGCGCAATCTCGAGCACGTACTGCGGGCGGCGCGCGAGGTCTTCGGCGAGCTGGGCTACGGCGCGCCGATGGAGGACGTGGCGCGGCGGGCGCGGGTCGGTGTGGGGACGGTGTACCGGCGGTTCCCGAGCAAGGACGTCCTGGTGCGGCGGATAGCCGAGGAGGAGACGGCCCGGCTGACCGACCAGGCGCGGGCCGCGCTCGGCCAGGAGGACGAGCCGTGGTCGGCGCTGTCGCGGTTCCTGCGCACGTCGGTGGCGTCGGGTGCCGGGCGGCTGCTGCCGCCGCAGGTGCTGCGGGTCGGGGTCGCCGAGGACCGTGCCGACGGGGCGTCGGCCGGGCCGGACGGGGCGCGGGTGCCGCAGCAGCGGATACAGCCGGGTCCGGGGGAGTTGCGGCTCGTGCCCGAGGGGGCCGGGGCGCTCGCACCGGACGCGGCGGACGACGACACCGGGGCGGCGGCGCTGCTGGAGGTCGTGGGCCGGCTGGTGGAGCGGGCACGCGCGGCGGGCGAGCTGCGGCCGGACGTGTCGGTCTCGGACGTGCTGCTGGTCATCGCGACGGCGGCGCCGTCGCTGCCGGACGCGGACCAGCAGGCGGCGGCCTCGGCGCGGCTGCTGGACATCCTGCTGGAGGGGTTGCGGTCGCGGCCGGCGTGAGCCGGGAGCGGTGCGCGGTGGAGCCATTCTGTGGTGGATGGACGGCTCGGTGGATCGGGGGAGCGTTCCCCGTGCGGGTGAATTCCAGTACTGCGTCGCGGCAACTCCCCACGGACGAGTGGAGGATCCTTCCTGCTGAGTCCTGACCCGATCGCCCTGTGGCAGTCTGACCGGGTGACGGGGACGGCTGGGCTGACGGCGGGGACTATCGGCGATGGGCACTGACGGGCGGGGGGCCTCACACGGTGACGGCGAGGCGGGCGCGGAAGGTTCACGCCCGCCGCAGGTGCCGCACCACGATCCTCCTCAGGTGCCGCACCAGGACCGGCCGCACGTACCGGAGCAGGACCGGTCGGGCGGTGCCCCGCGCGGTGGCACGGCCGCACCGATCGGCCCGCCGGACGGGGGTGCCGCACCGGCGTCCGGCACCGTCCCGGCCCAGCGCGAGTGGCACGAGGACGGGGTGCTGCCGCCTCCGCGCGAGGTGCCGCCGTCCGACGCCGAGCTGATCGGGTGGATGCGCGGCGGTGACGACACCGCGTACGAGGAGCTGTACCGGCGTCACGCCGATGCCGTGCGCCGCTATGCCCGCACCTGCTGCCGGGACGCCGACACCGCCGACGACCTCACCGCCGAGGTGTTCGCCCGCATGCTGCAAGCGGTGCGCGGCGGCTCCGGTCCCGAGCACGCCGTACGCGCCTATCTGCTCACCACGGTCCGGCGGGTCGCCGCGCACTGGACGAAGTCGGCCCGGCGCGAGCAACTGGTCGACGACTTCGCGGTGTTCGCCACGCAGGCCGCGCGCGCCTCCGAGGTGTCCGACGACGCGGCGTCCGTCGGTTCCTTCGGAGCGGGGCTGGAGCTGGGCGCCGATGTGCGTGCCATGCACGAGGCCGAGCAGTCCATGGCCATGCAGGCCTTCCGGTCGCTGCCCGAGCGGTGGCAGGCCGTGCTGTGGCACACCGAGGTCGAGGAGGAGTCACCCAGCGAGGTCGCACCCCTGTTCGGGCTGGACGCCAACGGCACGCGCGTCCTGGCCAGCCGGGCCCGCGAGGGCCTCAAGCAGGCCTACCTCCAGGCCCATGTGAGCTCCGCCCTGACCGAGGACGAGGAGTGCGCCCGCTACGCCGACCAACTCGGCGGCTACGCCCGCGGCAAGCTGCGCACCCGCGCCGAACGGGGCCTGCGCAAGCACCTGGAGGAGTGCGCCAAGTGCCGGCTGGCGGCCGTTCAGATCGAGGAGGTGGCGAGCGGCATCCCGGCGGTCGTCCCGGTCGCCGTCATCGGCTGGTTCGGCGCCGCCGGATACGCCAAGGCGCTGGGCCTCGTCGCGGGCGGTGCGGGTGCGGCCGGTGCCGCGGGCGCGGCGGGAGCCGCCGTGGCGGCGGGCGGCGGCTCGGCCGGGGGCGCGGCTGCCGGCGCGGGTGCGGGAGCGGCCGGCGCCGGAAGCGGGTCCAGCGGTGGGGCCGGGGGTGGCGCCGCGGCCTCCGAGGGGCTCGGCGCACCGGTGAAGGCCGGTATCGCGGCCGGTGTCGTCGCCGTGGCCGCCGCCGCGGTCGCCTTCGCGCTGGCCGGCCAGGACGCCCCGGCCAAGAAGCCCACGGCTGCTCCGCCCTCGTCGCCGGTCGTCAGGACACAGCCGCCGACACCCACCCCGCCGAAGCCGACGCCGACGCCGACGCCCCGGCCCAGGCCCCCGGTGCGCCCCACCGCGGTGCGTCCGGCCCCGACGCCGGCGCACACGCGGCCACCGTCCCCGGAGCCCACCCCCACGCCGCCGCCCTCGCCCCGGCCGTCCCCGACCCCCACGCCGACACCGACACCGACGCCTCCCCCGCCGCCCGCCCCGGCCGTCTACCAGTGGAACGAGCTGGACTACGACGTCACCGGTGACGGCACCGGCCCCGAGATGCGACTGGCCGGCAGCAGCTGGGTGTGGCAGCGCCACAGCCTGTCGATCGCCGGCAAGCGGTACACCCAGGGGGTGACCGTCCACGGCCGCTCCTCGGTCACCATCGACCTCAACCGCCCGTGCTCCGCCTACGACGCCCTGGTCGGCGTCGACGATCTGACCACCGGACTCGGCAAGGTCACTTTCTCCGTCTACGCCGACGGCGTCCGGCTGTGGAGTTCCAGGACGATCGCGGGCGGCGAACCGGCCGTCCCGGTCCATGTGAGCCTCGTCGGCCGTAGCACCGTACGGCTGGCCGTCGAGCCGCACCGCCCCTTCGACACCGTGACGCTCGCGGACTGGGCTCGGTCACGGTTCACCTGCGGATAGGCCCCGGTCACCGGCGCCCGCGGGGTGGGCACGTACCGCCTGTGCCAGTTCGGTCAGGACGTCGTCCACGGTGAGGGCGGCGCCGCGGGTGCGCTCGGCGGCGCAGCGGTCGGCGGTGAGGGCCGCGCGGGCCTCGGCCTCGATGCGCTCCGCCACCACGCGCTCCTGCACGGGACGGGTACGACCGCCGCGCCAGCGGTCGGCGGCGGCGAGCAGACGGACGGCGCGCGGCAGGTCACCGAGGCGGGCCAGCGGCTCGGCCGCCATGTCGACCAGCCCCGCCGTGACCACCTCCGAGCACCGCTGCTCGACGGCCGCGCGCAGCGCGTCGGCCAGCAGCGGCAGCCCGCGCTCGGGGCCGGACTCCGCGGCCGCGACGAGGGCACCGACCGCACCCAGCATCGCCTCGAACTGCGGCGGCGGGGTGCCGCGCCCGGTCTCCTCCCGGGCCACCTCCCACAGGGTGCGCGCACCCGCCACGTCGCCGTCGTCCAGGGCGATCTGCGCCCGCAGCAGCGCCACGAACGCCCGCGAGTCCGCCACCCTGTGCCGCTCGGCCGCCGCACCGGCCTCATCCAGGGTGCTCAGGGCACCGGCCCGGTCGCCCGAGCGGTAGGCGATCTCGGCGAGCCGTGCCAGAAGGAACGGCGACTCGGCGTGCGCGCCCACCTCGTGGGCGAGCCGCAGCGCCTCCTCGTACTCGCCGCGCGCCTCCTCGTATCTGCCGCGCGCCATGGCCGCCTCACCGGTCGCGCTGCACACCTGGGCCCACATCCAGCGGTCACCCACACGCCGGCTGAGCCGCCGCAGCTCCGCCAGGTCGTCGTCGACGCCGCGCAGGTTTCCCGGGGAGTCGACGACCATGTGGGTGCGGAACATGAGGGTGACACCGGTCTCCCAGTCCCCGCCATGCACACGGCAGTTGGCGACGGCCTTGTCCAGGGCGGGCCGGATGTCCTCCGGGGTGCTCACGTAGTAGACGGTCAGCGGCCAGATGATGCCGGGCATCCGGGCCGCCCGGGGACCGCCGGCCTCGAAGGCGGACCGTACGCGGGCGACGTACTGCTGGAAGCGCTCGCCGCGCACCTCGTCCGGCGACTGGGACTCGGCGATCAGGAACAGGTGCAGCATCCGCAGGTCCATGCGCAGGGCGTGCAGCGGATGGCCGGTCTCCCCGTCCGGGGCGTCGAGGAGGGCGTCCACGGGGTCGACGCCGGCGGCGAGGGCCGGGAGCCCGGGGCCGAGGGCTGGGCCGGCCGGGGCCTGTCCGTCCGGTGCGCCGGCCGAGCGGGCTCCGAGGGCGTCGGCGGCGTCGCGCGCGGCGCCCAGGCGCAGGACGCGCTGCGTCCACTCGACGGCCTCCCGGCGGTAGTTGCGCAGCCACCAGAACCAGCCCATGGCGAGGACGAGTGCGCCCGCCTCCTCCTCGTCGCCGGCCGCGAGGGTGCGGTCGAGGGCCGCGCGGATGTTGTCCAGCTCGGTCTCCAGGCGGGCGATCCAGGGCAGCTGGGCCGCCGACCGCAGCAGCGGTTCGGCCTCCTCGACGAGTGCGCGCACCCAGGCGCGGTGCCTGCGTTCGGCGGCGGCGCGCAGCCCGGGGACCTCTGCTGCGCGCTCGACGGCGTACTCGTGGATGGTCTCCAGCATCCGGTAGCGCATGCCGCCGTCGCCGTCGGCCGGTGTCGCCACGATCAGGGACTTGTCGACGAGCGCCCCGACGAGGTCCGCCACCGGGCCGGTGCACACGGCCTCGGCGGCGGCCAGGTCCCAGCCGCCGGCGAAGACGGACACCTCGCGCAGCGCCGTCCGCTCCCGCTCGTCGAGCAGGTCCCAGGACCAGTCGACGACGGCCCGCAGGGTCTGCTGGCGGGGCAGGACCGTGCGGCTGCCGGCGGTGAGCAGCCGGAAACGGTCGTCGAGCCGGTCGGCGATCTGCCGGGGGGTGAGCAGCCGCAGTCGTGCGGCGGCCAGCTCGATGGCCAGGGGCAGGCCGTCGAGGCGGCGGCAGATCTCCGCGACGGCCTCCTCGTCACCGAGCACGGCGTCACCGTCGGGGCGGACGGCGGCGGCACGCTCGGCGAAGAGTCGGTGCGCCTGGTCGGGGAGCAGCGGCTCGACCGGACGCACCAACTCGCCGGGCACCCCCAGGGGTTCACGGCTGGTCGCGAGGATCGTGAGCCCCGGGCAGCGGGTGAGGAGGGTCTCGGCGAGGCCGGCGGCGGCGCCGATGACATGTTCGCAGTTGTCAAGGATCAGGAGTTCCTCGCGCGGGGCGCAGTACTCGACGAGCAGGGCGACGGGATCGTCCTGGGGGGCCGTCAGCTCGTTGGTCATGAGCACGGTCTCCCGCAGACCGAGCGCGCTGACCACCGCGCCTGGCACCGCCTCCGGCCGGTCGAGCGGCGCCAGCTCGACCAGCCACGCCTGTGGCAGCCCGGCGGCGGCTTCCTCGGCGAGGCGGGTCTTCCCCGAGCCGCCCGATCCGGTGAGAGTGACCAGACGACCCCTGTGCATATCGGAACGGACGGCGGCGAGTTCGGGTTCCCGGCCCACGAAAGAGGTAAGACGCGGACGGATGTTGCCGGTGCGGTCGGGGCGCTGGGGTGTGCGGCGGACGGCGCCGGTGCGGGCGGGAAACGGTTCTGCGGCGGGTGCGGGCGCCGACGAGGGCGCGGGCGTCGGTGCCAGCGCTGATGCGGCTTCCGGTTCCGGCGAGGGTGAGGGTGAGAGTGAGGGCGCCGGTGCGGCGGCGAGTCCGGCTCGAGCCGCGGATGCCGCTCCGGCTGCGCTTGCGGGGCCGGCCGCGGATGCGGGGCCGGCCGCGGATGCGGGGTCGGCGGGCTCCGCCCTCGGGGCGAGCAGTTCGGCGTGCAGGGCGCGCAGTTCCGGGCCGGGGTCGGTGCCGAGGCCGTCGGCGAGGGCGCGGCGGAAGGTCTCGTAGGCGGCGAGGGCGTCGGCACCGCGACCGGTGTCGCGCAGCGCGCGGATGAGAAGGGCGTGCAGCGGTTCGTCGTACGGGTGCGCCGCGGTCAGCTCCTTCAGCTCCGGTACGACCTCGGGGGCACGGCCCAGCCGCAGCCTCGCGCCGGCGCGGGCGCGGACCGCCTCCAGCCGCAGGGCCTCGGGACGGGCGGCGGCGGCGCGGTCGGGCAGGTCGGCGAGGGCCGGGCCGCGCCACAGGGCGAGGGCGGCGTCCAGGGTGCGGGCCGCGGTGCCGGCAGCACCGTGGTGCAAGGCGGTGGTGCCGTCCCGTACGAGCCGCTCGAAGACGAAGAGGTCGACGTCCTCGCGTTCGGCCGCGAGCCGGTACCCACCCGCCTCGGAGCGGATCGTGTCCTTGCCGAGGGCGCGGCGCAGGCGGCCGACGAGGGCCTGGAGGGCGGCCGGGGCGTCCTGGGGCGGTTCTTCGCCCCACACCTCGTCGATCAGCGCCTCGGGGGCGGTGACCCGGCCGGGCCGCAGTGCGAGGGCGGTGAGCAGGGCGCGCAGGCGGGGACCACCGACCGGCACCACGGTGCCCTCGGGCATGCCGGTCTCTTCGAGCATGCCGGTCTCTTCGGGCATGCAGGTCTCTTCGGGCATGCCCGTGTCCCGGGCCAGAGACACGCCGGTGCCCTGATCGTCGTCCTCCGCCTGGGTGACGCCCAGGATTCTGTACCGCACCGGCTCATTGTCACCGGGCGCGGGGAGCGGGGCACGGAGTTTGTCGCCAGGGCGCCTCGGCCGCATCGCCCGTCGCCCTCAGCCCTCAGACGCCGGCCACCGGCCACCGACCAACGGCCGCCATCCGCCATCCGCCACCGGAAGCCGCTCGAGTCACAGGGAGGGGGGTCGGCGACCGCCGCGTCTCGTCATCCCCCGGACGCCAGCGCCCCCCGCTGCGGTGCGATCCCCGCGGGTACCGCGCGTGCGCGCGCGGGTGTGCCGGTCCAGCAGGTTCCCCGGCGGGCCAGCAGGCGCCCCAGCCACACCTCCAGGGACACCAGGTCGGCCAGCCCGTCCAGGGGCAGCGCCTCTCCCTCGGCGGCCGCCCGCAGGGCCTTGCGGACCACCCGCGCCTCCACCAGGCCGGCCTGCGCGAGCAGGGGGGTCGCGAACAGGGCCATCAGGTCGTCCACGGCCACGCGCAGGCCCGCGCGGGCCGCGACCGCCGACGGGGCGTGCGAAGGGGCTCCCCAGCCGGGGGGCAGCTCGCCCACTCCGGCGCCCTTCAGGACCGTACGGAGGATGGCCGCCCGCGCCCCCGGCCGCACCCGCAGTGCCTCCGGAAGGACGCGGCAGGCGCGGACCACCTGGTTGTCGAGGAACGGGGCGTGCAGCCGCTGGGAGCGGATCTCCGCGGCCTGCTCCAGGACCCGCAGGTCCGCGGCATGTCTGGCCAGGGCCGCACGCGCGCGATAGTCCCCCGGCCGCTGGCCCGGACCGACCGTCGAACGGCCCGTCGCGCCGTGCAGGCGAACCGATACTTCAGCCAGGGCCTCACCGGTCAGCCAGCGTGCCGCGGGCCCGGGTCTGGCCCAGGTGAGGGCGGCCAGCGAGGCCCCCACCGCGCCCGAGGGCTCGTCGAAGCGGCGGTGCAGCAGCCGCTCGGCGAGCGCCTCCAGGCCCGCGCGGTACGACGTCCGGGCCAGCCGCCGCGCCGCGCCGTACACGCGCGCGGGGACCAGCACCGACCCGTCGGCCTTGGCGAGCGCGGCGACGGGCCGGACCAGGTGACGCCGGCGGCGGTCCATCAGCAGGTCGGCCAGGCGCGCGGGATGGGCGTCGAGCACCTGCCGGGCGCCGTGGCCGGTGAAATGGTCCGCGCTGCCCGAGGCAAGGCGCGCGCGATGGCGCGCCGCCGTGACCAGTGACGGCCCGGGTTCGTCGGTCAGCGGCCCCTCCAGGTCGGCGTACGGGAGCGCCTCCTCGCCGCCCGTCACCACGACGTGGTGCAGCCGCGGATTGGCGGCGAGCGCCCCGGCCCGCTCCAGCTCGGCCTCCCGCCCGCCGACGGCGAGGTCGTTGAAGGTGACGGCGAGCAGGCGCTCGCCGGCGCCGGTGCCGTGACCCAGGAGCGTGCCGGGGTTGCCCGGCAGGCCCGCCGCCAGCAGCGCGAGCGTCCCCGAGGCCGGGCCGCCGGACAGGTCGGCGCCGATGCCCGGCACCGGCATGCCGCGGGCCGCGCGGCGCTCGGCGGGTCCCATGCCGGGCACCGGGCCGGGGTCGATCTCGGGCACATGACGGGGCGCGGACAGCCGGACGCGCACGGCCTCGACCAGGGCGTCGCGCACCGCGCCGACCGCGCTGTCGGGGTCGGCCGGGGGCGCCGCGACCGCGAGCGAGGCGACCGGCTCGTACCCGGCGACCTCGCGCGCCCCGGCCCGCAGGATCAGCGCGTGCCCCGGCGGAATGCGCCGTACGCCCTCGTACGGCGTGGAGTCGTGCAGCGCCGCCGGTACGTCGGGGGCGGCGAGCAGGGCGGCGAGATGCCCGAAGTCGAGGTTGGCCTCGACGAGGTCGGCCAGCGGCAGCGCGGCGGTCGCGTACGCCGTGCCGCCGGCCCAGGGGGTGTGGAAGACCGGGCGGGCGCCCGCGAGGTCGCCGCAGACGGTGATGCGGCGGCCCACCTGGACCACCGCGGTGTAGCTGCCGGGCCAGGCGGTCAGATGGCGCAGGGCGCCCCCGCGCGCGGCGAGCAGGCCGACCCGCAGCTGCTCGTCGGAGGCGCCGCAGATGCCGAGCACGGCGATCCTGGTCTGCGCGTCGACCCGCACCAGCCGGACCTCGTCCGGACGCCAGTCGCCGACCGCCCACAACGGGTCGGGATCGCCCCACAGGAGCTGGGAACCCACCGGGTGCACGGTCTCCCCGTCGTATCCGGTGGCACCCGCGGAGCCGATCCGGTCGGGGCCCGCGGCGGTGCTGCTCCAACCCACCAACCACCGCATCGACGCCTCCACGGACTGTGGACAACCAGTGCACCGAATGAACCGGGTCACCATGCTGCCACGAAGGAGGCGCGCCGGAGGGGAGGCGGAGCCGCCTTCGATCCGCGGTGCGCGCCCCCGCGCGCCTGCCGGGATGATGGCGAACGCCCGTACCGGGTACGGCCGCTGCGACCTGAATGCGCCCCCTGATGCGCTCCCCTCAACACCTCGTGCGCCGTCAAGTGCCGTGGTAGGAGGCGTAATTGGCGGCGGAAAGCGGGGTCGGTTTCAAGCCAAATCCTGGCCGGGGGCACGGGCGCGCGCACGCTCCGTACATGCTCTGCGCAGCACACGGACAACGCACGGTCCGGGAGGCGGAGTTCGCCTCCCGGACCGTTCCGCCGCCCGCGGGGATGAAGGCGGCGGTGTCCCCCAGCCCACTGGATCCAGTACAGCGGGCCGACCCACGCAAGGACCATGGAACCGCTCCCCCGTTGGCCGGAGAAGAGCGCACGGACGGGCGCACGGCCACACACCGGGGGCACGCCGCAACCGTCCGTGCAGGGCCCGTACTTCCGTACGGGCCACAATCCCGCCATCCGGAAGAATGCCCCTTAACGCTTGGGATGCGGCGAACTACGCTGGGTTTACGAATGCCGCGTGGTTATGCCAGCGCGGCGGCCGTCTGTGTCGAGGGGTGGCGCATGTCCAGGGAGCAACGCGGGCCGAACGAAAAGCTCGGCGCCGTTCTCGCCCTCGCGGGAATCAGCAACGCAGGACTCGCGCGACGCGTCAACGACCTTGGCGCACAACGCGGGTTGACTCTTCGCTACGACAAGACCTCGGTGGCGCGCTGGGTGTCGAAGGGAATGGTGCCGCAGGGAGCGGCGCCGCACCTCATCGCGGCCGCCATCGGCCAGAAGCTCGGCCGCCCGGTGCCGCTCCACGAGATCGGCCTGGCGGACGCGGATCCCGCACCCGAAGTGGGCCTCGCCTTCCCCAGGGACGTGGGCCAGGCGGTGAAGTCGGCCACGGAGCTGTACCGGCTCGACCTCGCCGGCCGCCGGGCCGGCGCCGGCGGCATCTGGCAGTCGCTCGCCGGATCGTTCGCGGTGACCGCGTACGCGACACCCGCCTCGCGGTGGCTGATAACCCCGGCCGACAGCTCGGTGGCGCGCGAGGCGGCGGGGGCGGAGGGCTCGGGCGCACCGATCAAAGTCGGCCACAGCGATGTGCGCAAGCTGCGGGAGGCCGCCGAGGACGCCAGGCGCTGGGACTCCAAGTACGGGGGCGGCGACTGGCGTTCGTCGATGGTGCCCGAGTGTTTACGGGTGGAGGCGGCACCGCTGCTGCTCGGCTCGTACTCCGACGAGGTCGGCCGCGCCCTGTTCGGCGCGTCCGCCGAACTGACCCGGCTGGCCGGGTGGATGGCCTTCGACACCGGACAGCAGGAGGCCGCGCAGCGGTACTACATCCAGGCGCTGCGCCTGGCCCGCGCGGCGGCCGACGTGCCGCTGGGGGGATACGTCCTGGCGTCCATGTCGTTGCAGGCGACCTACCGCGGCTTCGGCGACGAGGGCGTCGACCTGGCGCAGGCCGCCCTGGAGCGCAACCGCGGCCTGGCCACGGCCCGCACCATGAGCTTCTTCCGCCTCGTCGAGGCACGCGCCCACGCGCGCGCGGGAGACGCCCAGGCCGCCGGCGCGGCCCTGAAGGCGGCCGAGGGCTGGCTGGAGCGGTCCCGGGAGGGCGACAACGACCCGACCTGGCTCGGCTTCTACGGCTACGACCGGTTCGCCGCCGACGCCGCGGAGTGCTACCGCGACCTGAAGGCGCCCCGCCAGGTCCGCCGCTTCACCGAGCAGGCGCTGTCGAAGCCGACGGAGGAGTTCGTGCGCTCGCACGGCCTGCGGCTGGTCGTCTCCGCGGTCGCCGAACTGGAGTCGGGCAACCTGGACGCGGCCTGCGAGCAGGGCGTACGGGCCGTGGAGGTCGCCGGGCGCATCTCCTCGGCGCGCACCACCGAGTACGTCAAGGACCTCCTGCACCGGCTGGAGCCGTATGGCGACGAGCCCCGCGTGGCCGAGCTGCGGGAGCGGGCGCGGCCTCTGCTGATGGCCCCGGCCTGATGAGCCGCAGGGGACGGCCCCGGCCTGATGAGCCGGAAGGGGACGGCCCCGGCCGGGCCCGGGGGCCGATGACCCGGGCCTGAGCCGGAGGGGGGACGGGGCGTCCGGACCGGCTCCCGGTTTGAGGGCATTGTCAGTGGCGCAGTGCACTATCGGAACCGGGAGGTGGAGCGGGTGCGGCCGGACATCGCTTACGACTGTGACGTGCTGGTGATCGGAGGCGGGATCGTCGGCCTGGCGACGGCGTACGCGATCACACGCGCCGCGCCGGGCACCCGCGTGACCGTGCTGGAGCAGGAACCGGGCCCGGCCCGGCACCAGACGGGACGCAACAGCGGCGTGATCCACAGCGGCATCTACTACCGGCCGGGCTCCCTGAAGGCGCGGTACGCGGTGCGGGGCGCCGCCGAGATGGTCAAGTTCTGCGCGGAGTACGGCATCGCGCACGCCGTCACCGGCAAGCTGATCGTCGCCACGGAGCGGGAGGAGCTGCCGCGGCTGCACGCGCTGGTGCAGCGCGGCCGGGAGAACGGCATCCCGGTGCGCGAGCTGGGCGCGGCCCAGATCGGGGAGTACGAGCCGGAGGTGCGCGGACTGGCCGCGATCCACGTGGGGACGACGGGGATCTGCGACTACGTGGCGGTGGCGCGGCGGCTGGCGGACGCGTCCGGCGCGGAGATCCGCTACGGGGCGCGGGTCGTGCGGGTGGACCGGCGGCCCGAGCTGGGGGTGGCCGTCCGTACGGCGCGCGGGGACGTCGTACGCGCGCGCGTGCTGGTCAACTGCGCGGGGCTGCGGTGCGACGAGGTGGCCCGGCTGACCGGGGACGAGCCGGGCGTGCGGATCGTGCCGTTCCGGGGGGAGTACTACGAGCTGGCCCGCCCGGAACTGGTGCGCGGGCTGGTGTATCCGGTGCCGGACCCGGCGTTCCCGTTCCTCGGGGTGCATCTGACCCGGGGCATCGACGGGGGCGTCCACATCGGGCCGAACGCGGTGCCCGCGCTGGCCCGGGAGGGCTACGGCTGGGGGGTCGTACGCCCCCGGGAGCTGGCGGGGACGCTGAGCTGGCCCGGCGCGTGGCGGATGGCACGGCGGCACTGGCGGTACGGGGCCGGGGAACTGCGGCGGTCGCTGTCCAAGGCGGCGTTCACCGAGGCGGTGCGCAGGCTGCTGCCGGGCGTGGCGGAGGACGATCTCGTGCCGGCGGCCGCGGGCGTGCGGGCGCAGGCCGTCCTCCGGGACGGGACGCTGGTGGACGACTTCCTGATCCGGGAGGGGGCGCGGGCGGTGCACGTCCTCAACGCGCCTTCTCCGGCGGCGACGGCCTCGCTGCCGATCGGGCGGGAGGTGGCGAGGAGGGCGCTGGAGGTGCTGGCTTCGGTGAGGTGATGGCAGTGGTGGGTGAGGTGACGGCGGTGGTCGGTGAGGTGTTCGAGCGGACGGGCCGGTTCGAGCCGCCCTGCCCGTAAACTCGGTTTCACTGTGTCTGATGTGTCTGACTCCCTGAACCTGTCTCCAGCTCCCGGGACCCCGCACGCCCCCGGTGCGTCCGTTCGGCGTACCCGGGCCAAGGGGGAGCCGAGGTTTCCCGACGGGCCCAAGGCCGATCCGGCCGGGTCGCACTTCGAACGGCGGATCCGCAGCTTCCAGCCGCGGCGGAGCCGGGTGACCACCGGACAGGCGGAGGCCCTCCAGCGGCTGTGGCCCACCTGGGGGCTGGACATCGACGGGCAGCGGGTGCTCGACCTGGCCGAGCTGTTCGGCAACGCCCGCCCCGTCGTGCTGGAGATCGGGTTCGGGATGGGCGAGGCCACCGCCCGGATGGCCGCCGCGGACCCGGACACCAACGTGCTCGCCGTGGACGTGCACACCCCCGGCCAGGGCAACCTGCTGGCCCTCGCCGAGCGCCACGGGCTGACCAACGTCCGGGTCGGCAACGGCGACGCGATCATCCTGCTGCGCGAGATGCTCACCCCCGACTCCCTGGACGGGCTGCGCGTCTACTTCCCCGACCCCTGGCCCAAGAAGCGCCACCACAAGCGGCGGCTGATCCAGCCGGAGTTCCTGACGCTGGCCGCCGCCCGGCTCAGGCCCGGGGCGGTGCTGCACTGCGCGACCGACTGGGAGCCGTACGCGGAGCAGATGCTCGACGTGCTGACGGCGCACCCGGACTTCGAGAACACACAGCCCGACGGCGGCTTCGCGCCACGCCCCCACTTCCGGCCGCTGACCCGTTTCGAGGGCCAGGGACTGGACAAAGGACACGTGGTGAACGATCTTCTCTTCCGTCGCGTACAGCACGGTGTTCTCGGCTGACGAGCCTGTTCGCGTTCCCCGTTCGCAACGAGGCACCGTCGCGCGGCGGCGCCCTCCCTCGTTAGGGTCAATCACGTGGCCACCTGTCCTCCGTACCCGACGCAGCCCAGCGGCAGCGGCCCGGCCCCCGTCGGCGGCCGGCCGCCCCACGCGCACTGGTGGCAGCGACGGCGGGTGCGGTACGGCGCCCTCGCCGCCCTGCTCGCGCTGTCCGGGCTCGTCATCCTCGCCCTCGTCCGCCGGCAGACCGGCACCGAGGGGTTCCTGGTGGGGCTCGGGCTGGCGGTACTGCCCGTACCGCTGCTGGTGGCCGCCTTCCGCTGGCTGGACCGGGTCGATCCCGGCCCCTGGCGGAACATGGTCTTCGCCTTCGCCTGGGGCGCCTGCGCGGCGGCGCTGATAGCGATCGTCGCCAACAGTTTCGCCACCAAGTGGATAGCGACGGCGACCGCCGACCCGGCGAGCGCCGACACGCTCGGCGCGACCGTGATAGCACCGATCGTGGAGGAGTCCGCGAAGGCCGCCGCCGTACTGCTGGTCTTCCTCTTCCGCAGACGCGACTTCACCGGGATCGTCGACGGAGTGGTCATAGCCGGGGTGACCGCGACCGGCTTCGCGTTCACCGAGAACATCCTCTACCTGGGCACCGCCTTCGGCGCCGACCAGATGGCCGGCGGCCGGGGCATCGCCTCGGTCACCGCGGCGACCTTCTTCGTGCGCGTGGTCATGTCGCCGTTCGCGCACCCCCTGTTCACCGTGCTGACCGGCATCGGCTTCGGCATCGCCGCGACGCTCACCGGTGAGCGCCGACGCCTGCGGCGCCTGCTGCTGCCACCGGCCGGGCTGCTGCTCGCGATGGGCATGCACGCGTTCTGGAACGGCTCGTCCACCTTCGGCGAGTTCGGCTTCTTCGCGGTCTACGGCGCCTTCATGGTGCCCGCGTTCGGGCTGCTGACCTGGCTGGTCATCTGGACCCGGCAGCGCGAGCTGCGGGCCGTCCGCGAGGAGCTGCCCGCGTACGCCGCGGCCGGGTGGCTCACACCGGCCGAACCGTTCGCCCTGGGCTCGATGCGGGCCCGCCGGCTGGCCCGCGACTATGCCGGACACCACCTCGGCAAGCCGGCGGCCCGGACCGTCGCCCAGTACGAGGCGTACGCGACCTCGCTGGCCTTCCTGCGCCGCCGGGGGCGCCTCGGACGGGCCGGGGCGGACTTCGCGGTACGGGAGCGTGAGCTCCTCCACGAGATGTGGCGGCGACGCGAGGTGGCCCAGCCCGCGCTCGACCACGCGGCCCGGAGGACCGCCCCGCCGGTGCGGGTCGTCGCCCCGCCCTGGCCCGTGTACGGGGTGTACGGGCAGTCCCAGAGGTACCCGCACGCGGCGCACGCGCAGCCGCCCTGGCCCGGCGCGCAGGGGCCGGTCCTGCACGCGCCAGGCCCGCACGGGCCAGTCCCGCACGGGCCGGTCCTGCCGGGGGCCGGTTCGCCCGGGCCGGGGCACGGTACGGGTGCGCCCGGGCCGGGGCACGGGCCTGCCGGGCCGGTGGCGCCGTACCCCGCGTACGGCCCGTACAACCCCTACAGGACTCAGCCGTAGAACAGCCGTGGGGCGGCGGCGCCGGGCCGGAGGCTCAGGCCGACGCCCTGGTCAGCTGGGCGATCTCGTCGTCCGTCAGGCGCAGCTCCGCCACCCCCAGCAGCGCCGGGAGCTGTTCCACCGTCCGGGCCGAGGCGATCGGGGCGGCCACCGTCGGCTCGGCCGCGAGCCAGGCCAGGGCCACCGTGGCGACCTCGGCGTCATGGGCACGGGCGACCTCGTCGAGGGCGGCGAGCACCTTCCGGCCGCGCTCGGTCCCGAGGTGCTTGGCGGCGCCCTGCGCCCGCGCGCTGTCCACCGTCGCACCGGGCCGGTACTTGCCGGTCAGGAAGCCGGAGGCCAGCGCGAAGTACGGCACGGCGGCCAGGCCGTACTGCTCGGCGACGTCCCGCAGCGCGCCCTCGTAGGTGTCGCGCGAGACGAGGTTGTAGTGCGGCTGGAGCGCCACGTACCGGGCGAGGCCCTCGCGGTCGGAGAGGTCGAGGGAGGCCCGGAGCCGCTCGGCGGAGATGTTGGAGGCGGCGATGTACCGCACCTTGCCCGCCCTCACCAGCTCGTCGAGCGCGCCGATGATCTCCTCGACCGGCACCTCGGGCTTGTCGAAGTGGGTGTAGTACAGGTCGATGTGGTCGGTGCCCAGGCGCTTGAGGGAGGCGTCGGCCGCGGCCTTGATGTTCGCGGCGGACAGGCCCTGGAACTCCGGGTGCTGGCTGACCTTGGTCGCGATGACGACGTCGGAGCGGTTGCCGCGCTCCTTGATCCACTTGCCGATGATCGTCTCGGACTCGCCGCCCCGGTTGCCCTCGACCCACGCCGAGTAGGAGTCGGCGGTGTCGATGAAGTTGCCGCCGGCGGCCGCGTAGGCGTCCAGGACGGCGAAGGACTGCGTCTGGTCGGCGGTCCAGCCGAAGACGTTGCCGCCGAGGGCGAGCGGGAAGACCTCGAGGTCGGACGAGCCGAGCTTGCGTTGAGAAATCATGTAGATCATCAACGGCCGGGCCGGAAAGGCTCATTCCGCGCCTCGCCGGACCGGACCGCAAAGATCACGTAAACGGAGTTCGGGGCCAGGGGCCTCTCAGGGGTTGAGGCCCTTCTCCCGCAGCCACGCCATCGGGTCGATGCCGGTGGCCTGGCCGCCGGGGTGGACCTCCAGGTGCAGGTGGGGGCCGGTGACGTTGCCGGTGGCGCCCACGCGGCCGATGACGTCGCCCGTGTTCACCTTCTGACCGACCGAGACGCTGATCGACGACTGGTGGCAGAACCACAGCTCGGTGCCGTCGTCGAGGGTGAGGACCGTGCGGTATCCGTAGGACCCGGCCCAGCCGGCCTCGGTGACGGTGCCGCTGTGGATCGCCTTGATCAGGGTGCCGGTGGGCGCGGCGAAGTCGAGGCCGGTGTGGTAGCCGGAGGACCACATGGAGCCGGCCTGCCCGAAGGTGGAGGTGATGGTGTACGAGGAGGTCGGCAGCGTGTACTGCTTGGCCAGCGCCGCCAGCCGCTCCGCCTCGGCCTTCTTCCTGGCCTCCTCCTCCGCCTTCTGCTTCGCGGCGGCGGCCTTGGCCTCGGCCTCCTTCTGCGCCTTGGCGGCGGCCTCCTTGGCCTGCTCGACGGCGGCGGCCTCGGCGGCCTGCTGGGCCTTGGCCTCGACCTGGACCTGCTGCTGCTCGGCCTGGGCCATGATGCGGTTGCGCAGGGCCTCGCCCGCGTCCGAGGTGCCCTGTCCGGTCTCGGCGGAGCTCACGCCGACGTCGCTGAGCGCGGTCGCGGAGCCCTGGGGGGCGTCGTGGGCCGAGTCGTGGAACAGGGCGCCCACGGCGGGCAGGGACTCCACGGAGGGCAGGTCGGGCAGCGAGATGGAGACCGGTGGCTTGCCGGTGTTGGCGCTGGCCATGCCGCCCGCGCCGACGGCGGCTATGACGCCCACGCCGAGCACGGTGGAGCTGCGGGCGAGCCCGCCGCCGCGCTGCTTGGCCACGCGGTGCCGACCGCGCACCGGGCGGAGGGACTCCTCGGTGGGGTTCCACTCCTCCCAGGGGCCCTCGTCGGGCCGCCGACCGCCGTATCCGAAGGTCTCGGTGCGCTGGTTCGGCACGAACGGGGCTTCTGGTGCGGGCCGGTTGGACGCCACTCGGGCGTGCTCCTTTCCTTCCGTCTCGCCTACCGGGTTAGCTGACGGGTTCGGAGCGGGAAGGTCTCCTACGCGCGTCAACCAGCCGTGCCGTCACGGTGGATGACGCCCGATTCACCCCAAGTTGGTGGTTCCCCGGTTCCCTCGCGGGATTCGGCGCGTGCGCACGGAGCCGCCTTTGTGACGGCTGGGACGACCGCGCTGCGTTATCGAACGTTAATAGACGCGAGGGCTCGATTCCAAGCCGTCCGGCTTGATCCTTAAACCTTTTTGGCCAGGACTTTTGGCCCAGGAGCATAGAAAAACGGGCGAGTCGCCTGCGCCACAGGAGTCACACAGATTTTGATGGTGTCTCAGATGTTATGCGGAGGGGCATCGTCCGCTCACTCGGTGTGATGGTCGTCGACGTGACGCGACGCATACGCGATCGACGCGGACTCCCCGAGGAATCCGGGGCCGGAAACGCGCGCGGGTGAAAACACTCAGGGCCGGAATCCATGATCGGATTCCGGCCCTGAGCCTTCAGTAGCGGGGACAGGATTTGAACCTGCGACCTCTGGGTTATGAGCCCAGCGAGCTACCGAGCTGCTCCACCCCGCGTCGGTATGACACCAGTGTACGCCATCCACGGGGCCGCTCGCGCACCCCTTTGCCCGGCCCTTCGTCCGGCCCTCGTCAGCGCCTCTCCTCCGCCCTGGTCAGGGCCTCGCCTCCCAGGTGCCGGTTGGGCTCCTGGGCCGGGCCCTCGAACTCGGGCAGTACGACGACGTCCGCCCCCGCGCCCAGGAGCACCGCGGCCCCGTTGGCGGCCTCGACGAACGTGTCCGGTTCCCGCCAGGCCGTGACCACCCGTCGTACCCCCGCGTCCAGAATCAGCCGGGCGCACGGGCGCGGCCGGGAGGCGCGTCGGGCGCACGGTTCCAGGCTGCTGTACACCGTGGCGTCCGGCAGCCGCGGATCCACCGGATCGACCTTGGCCAGCGCCGCCTCCTCCGCGTGCACGACCGGATCGCCGCCCTCCCGCGAGTGACCCCGGGCGAGCTCGGTGCCGTCGGCGGCGACCACGACCGCGCCCACGCTGAACGCGGTCCGCGACGGCGGGCACTGTGCCGCCAGCTCGCACGCGATCCTGAGCCAGTGCCGGTCCGCGGGAGCGGCCTCGGCCCCGGTGCCGGGCGCGGTCGGCTCGTAGCGCATGAGGACGACGTCCCCGATGGCCCGCGTCTCCACCAGCCGCAGCCGCCCGCCCTGGTACGCGCCGGGGCCGAACAACCGAGGCGCCCGCGGGTCCCCGACGAACAGCGGGGCCAGGACGAGCTGCACCTCGTCGGCCAGCTGCCGCTGGAGCAGCTGGGTGTGCACCGTCCCGCCGCCCTCGACCATCAGCCGGCGCACCCCGCGCACGTCGTGCAGGTGTTCCAGCAGCAGCCGCCAGTCGAGCACGTCCCCCAGGGCCACGATGTCGACGGCATGGGCGGCTCGGGCGGCGACGCCGGCCTCGCGCAGCCGCTGGGCGCCCTTGTCGGTCGTGTAGACGATCTTCTCCCCGCCCGTGTGCCAGAAGCGTGCGTCCGGGTCCAGCTCTCCGGAGGCGCTGACCGTGACCTTCAGCGGGTACTCCGGCTGCCCGGCGGCGACTCGGGCGGCACGCCGCTCGGGCGAGTTGACCAGCAGCCGCGGGTTGTCGGCACGCAGGGTGCCGGCCCCGACCAGGATCGCGTCGACCGACGCCCGTACCTCGTCGACCCGGTCGAAGTCGGCGGGGCTGGACAGCAGGAGGCGATCGGGGCCGGTGTCGTCCAGGTAGCCGTCCAGGGAGACGGCGGCGGACAACAGCACGTACGGAAGGGGCATCGGCGCACTCTCTCTCGGAGACCGGCAGTCTCACACGACCGACTCGGAGACCGGCACTCTCACACGACCGACTCGGGGACGGGCAGTCACCTACGACCGGCCGGCACCCGTCGCCGAGAAGGCGTCAGGGTGCGGCTGCCAGAGCTGAGATCACACGGGCACATCCGCTCAGGCACCGCTCACGAATCGCGCACGCAAGCACCCGAAGACGAGTCGGCGTCGAACGAGACAGCGTCCGAGCCGACCGAAGCCGACCCGGACGCTGCGCAGCAGGTCGGAGGCCATACCCTCCGCCTGCGGACCGTAGGCCCTGTGGGACTCGAACCCACAACCAATGGATTAAAAGTCCACTGCTCTGCCAATTGAGCTAAGGGCCCAGGCGATGTTGCCTCCCCGAGCATAGCCGGAGGACGCCGAGTCTCCGATCGGGTATCGGGGGAGCCGGGCCGTGGGTGTGGCGTTCGGGCGGTGGCCGGGGCGTGCGCGGGTGTGCGGGGCGGCAGTCCGTGGCCCGGAGGTCCCAGGGCCGGGGTGGTCAGGGGTCGGCCGGTTCCGGGGTGTCGGCGTGGGCGGCCTCTCGGGCCCGGGTGCGGGTGTGGGCCGGGTTGAGGAACCAGTGGCGGGCGGAGGCGAGCCACCAGGTGGCCGCGAAGCCGAGGACGACCAGGACGGCGACCGGAGCGTAGTTGAAGGTCTCCCAGGTGACCGGGGAGACCTGGGGGAGCATGAAGAGGAGCGTGATCGCGCCGACCCAGGTCACCGAGACGATCCCGATCGCCCGCGACCAGCGGCCCAGGTGCCAGGGCCCGCGTTCGAAGGCGTCGCCCTTGCGCACGCGCAGCAGGGTCGGGATGACATAGGCGATGTAGAGGCCGATCACCGCGATGGAGGTCACGGCGGCGTAGGCGGTCACGTTGATCAGGTAGGGCAGGCCCAGGACCAGGGCGCCCAGGGCGGCCAGCCAGACCGCCGCCACCGGCGTACGGGTGCGCGGGCTCACCGTGTGCCACACGTGGGAGAAGGGCAGCGCGCCGTCGCGGGAAAAGGCGTAGATCATACGGCTGTTGGCCGTCACCGAGGCCATGCCGCAGAACAACTGCGCTCCGACGACCACGAGGAGCAGCAGCTTGCCTGCCGTCGCGCCGAGGGCGTCCAGGAGGATCTGGGCGGGCGGGGCGCCGGTCGGGGAGGCGAGTTCACGGCCGTAGTCCTGGATGGCGTAGGTGAATCCGAGCAGGAGGACGAAGCCGGCGATCCACGACGTCCAGATGGAGCGGACGATGCCCTTCGGGCCGGCCGTGGAGGCGTCGTGGGTCTCCTCGGTCATGTGGGCGGAGGCGTCGTAGCCGGTGAAGGTGTACTGGGCCATGAGCAGGCCCAGCAGGACGACGTACGCCCCGCTGCCCCAGCCGGTGTTGTTCACGAACTCCGTGAAGACGAACGACGTCGGCTGGTGGTGGTCCGGCACGAAGGCCAGCGCGGCGACGATCAGGGCCACGCCCAGTACGTGCCACCACACGCTGACGCTGTTGAGGAAGGCCACGATGCGCACGCCGAAGGTGTTCAGCAGGCCGTGCAGCACCAGGATCGCCGCGAAGAGCAGGATCGTCCGGCCCGGGGTCACCTCGAAGCCGAACTGGAGGTTCAGATAGGCGCCCAGGAAGGAGGCGGCGCCGAAGTCGATGCCGGCCGTCACCGCCACCTGGCCGAGCACGTTGAACCAGCCCGTGAACCAGGCCCAGGCGGCGGCCGAGCGGGCGGGCGCCAGCCGGTGGGCCCAGAAGTACAGGCCCGCGGAGGTCGGGTACGCCGAGCAGATCTCGGCCATCGACAGGCCGACGAACAGCGTCATCAGACCGACCGCCAGCCAGCCCCAGGTGATCACGGCGGGGCCGCCGGTGTTCATGCCGAAGAGGTAGAGGGTCAGGCAGCCCGACAGGACCGAGATGATCGTGAAGGAGACCGCGTAGTTGGCGAACGCCGACATGCGGCGGGCCAGGACCTGGGTGTAGCCGAGCTGGGCCAGCCGCTCCTCGTCCGACAGCCCGCCCTTCCCGCTCGCTCCGTGCGCCGCGCCGGTGTCATCTGTCATGCCCCCAGCAATTCCCTCGCCGACGGTGTGACATGCATCACTGGGCAACGAAAAGGGCCCGCACGACATCGGTCGTGCGGGCCCTCACGTTCCCTGTGCGTCAGCCGCTGGGGCTGTCAGCCGCCGCGTTCTCAGCCGTTGCGCTTCCAGCGCGGCTTGTCCTCGCGGCGCCCGAAGGAGCCGCCGCCACGGTGGTCGTCACGGCGACCGTACGGACGCTCGTGGCCACCCGAGCGGAAGCCGGGGCGGTCGCCCTGGCGGTCGCGGTTGAACGGGCGGTCGCTGCCACGGTGACCGCCACGCTCGTCGCGGCGCGCCGGACGGTCGTCGCGGCGGAAGCCGCCCCGGTCGTCCCGACGGTCGAAGGAGCGGGGGGCGCGGTCACGGTCGCGGTCGCGATCCCGGTTGAAACCGCCCCGGTCGTCACGGCGCTCGAACGAACGGCCGCCACGGTCACGGTCCCGGTCCCGGTCGTCACGGCGGAAGCCGCGGTCACGGTCACGGTCGAAGGAACGGCCGCCGCGGTCACCGCGGTCCGCACGGTCGTCACGGCGGAAGCCGCCCCGGTCACCGCGGTCGCCGCGGTCGAAACCGCGGTCCCGGTCACGGTCGCGATCCCGGTCGCGGTCCCGGTTGAAACCGCCCCGGTCGTCACGGCGCTCGAACGAACGGCCGCCACGATCACGGTCCCGGTCCCGGTCGAAGGAACGCTCACGGTCGAACGTCCGCCCGCCGCGCTCGTCCCGCCGCTCACGACGGTCGTACGACGACGAAGCCGCCGTACGCTCGGCGCGGTCGACGTCCTGGGCCACCGGCTGCTCGGGCACCGACACCTCGGCCGCCCGCTCGGCCACAGCCTGCGCCTCGGCCACCACGGCGGCGGGGTCCTCACCCCGCTCGCGGGCGACCAGGACCAGCAGCCGGTCGGTCTCCTCGCGCAGTTCGGCCGCGCGCCGCTGCGCGCGCTCCAGCTGCTTGGTGAGGTGGGCCACCTCCCGTTCGGCCTGCTGAGCAGCGTTGCCCGCGGACTCGGCCTGCACCTCGGTCATCGACCGGGCGCCGGTGATCTCGGCGACCTCCGGGTCGAAGGCCGCGCCGCCCTGGATGATGTGGCGCGAGGCGTCGACGCCCGCGTCCTCCATCAGGCGGAAGATCTGGCGGCGCTGGTGCGGCAGCGAGAGCGAGACGACCGTGCCGGTGCGGCCGGCGCGGGCCGTACGGCCGGCGCGGTGCAGGTAGTCCTTGTGGTCGCCGGCCGGGTCGACGTTCAGGACCAGGTCGATCCCGTCGACGTGGATGCCGCGCGCGGCGACGTCCGTGGCGACCAGGACGTTGACGTAGCCGTCCTTGAAGTCGGCCAGGGTGCGGGTGCGGGCGCCCTGGGTCATGCCGCCGTGCAGCGCGTCGGCCTTCACTCCGGCGTCGCGCAGCTGCTCGGCCACGCGGTCGGCGCCGAGCTGGGTGCGCACGAAGATGATGGTGCGGCCCTTGCGGGAGGCGATGGCCGCGGTGACCGGCGCCTTGTCCTTCGGCTTCACGATCAGGATGTGGTGCGACATGGTCGTCACCGCGCCCTGGGCGGCGTCGACCTCGTGGCTGACCGGGTCGGTCAGGTAGCGGTCGACGAGGGTCTTGATCTCGTTCTCCATCGTCGCGGAGAACAGCATCCGCTGGCCGCCCGCCGGGACCTGGTCCAGCAGCTCGGTCACCTCGGGCAGGAAGCCCAGGTCGGACATCTGGTCGGCCTCGTCGAGCACGGCGATCCGCACGTCCTCGAGCGAGCAGGCACCGCGGTTGATGATGTCGCGCAGCCGGCCCGGGGTGGCGACCAGGATGTCGACGCCGCGCTCCAGTGCGTAGATCTGGTTGCCCATGGAAGTGCCGCCGCAGACGACCTTCATCTTCAGGCCGAGGACGTCGCCGTAGGGCTGGAGGGCGTCCGCCACCTGCATGGCGAGCTCGCGGGTCGGGGTGAGGATGACCGCGCGCGGCTTGTGCTTCTGGGTACGGCCGCCGGCCAGCGTGGCCAGGGTCGGCAGGCCGAAGGAGAGGGTCTTGCCGGAGCCGGTGCGGCCGCGGCCCAGGATGTCCTTTCCGGCCAGGGCGTCCGGAATGGTCGCGGCCTGGATCGGGAAGGGGGTGGTCACGCCGTTCTGCGCGAGCTTGCGGACGACGCCCTCGGGCAGGCCCAGGTCCGCGAAGGTGATCTCGGGGGCCTGGTCCTCGCGAGGGGCCTCCTGGCCCTCGAGGGCGTCCTCGGTGCTCTCGGGCACGACGACGTGATCAGTACTGGCAATGGACATGCGAATGCGAAACCTTCCGGAGTCTCGTCGGCACGCGCCCGTCAACTCCGTGTTTCGCATTACGACCGCCTCGATGCGGTCCGCCACGGCAAGGGAGAGTACGCGCCACACGGCGCGCTCTGCATGGGCGCCGGGCAAATGGGATCAAACGATCTGCCACCATACGCACCCATGACCCCTCAAGGCAAACCGGGGGCCGTTCTCGCAGGTCAGTGGTGCAGTCGGCCCGGCCGACGGCCGTAGCCGCCGATCGGTGCGGGCGCCGGCTCCCGCTGCACCAGCTGGGTCCCGGTGCCCTCGTGCGCCGAGGACGACGGCTCGGCCACCGTCGGTTCCGGCGAGGCCGGCGGCGGGGGCGACGAGGCCGGGGGCGGCTCCGGCACGGCGGACGTCTGCGGCGGCTCGGGCGCCGGTTCGGTCGGGGTCGGGGCGCCCGGCTTCGGCGGCACCGCGCGCTTGCCGGGCGGTGCGGCGGACGCGCTGCCCGTGGCCGACGGCGAGGCCGACGCGGACGGCGACCCGTCCTGCTTCCCCTTCTCCTGCTCCCCGTGCCCGTGCTCGGCGTCGCCCGCGCCGCCGGCGCGCCCCGCCGCACCGCCGGACACGTCCGTCCCCCCGGCCGGTGCCGCACCCCCGCGCCGGTCCGCGGAGTGCGACGGCCGGGCCCCGCCGCCGGAGTCCTCCCCCACGCTCACGCAGCCGGCGGCGGCGGTGACGGCGAGAGCCGCGGCGGCGAGTCGGACGGATACAGGCAAGGGGCGCACGGGAAGCCACCTCCGGGAGGAAGAAGTCTCCGTGCCCAACTCCCGGCGCCCGCAAGAAGACACGCGGGCGCGGCCACCGTCCGAGGGGCAGGCCCAACCAGGGGATCCCGGCACGGCCGGCCCCGGGGGAAGCGCACGGCCGCCCCGGGAACTCGACGGGGCCGTGCGCTTCCCCGTGCCTCAGCCGTACCCCAGCGCGTGCAGCCGGGCGTCGTCGATGCCGAAGTGATGGGCGATCTCGTGCACCACGGTCACCTCGGTCTCCTCGACGACGTCCTCGCGGGACTCGCACATCCGCAGCGTCGGCCCCCGGAAGATCGTGATCCGGTCGGGCAGCACGCCCGCGTACCACTCACCGCGCTCGGTCAGCGGCGTGCCCTCGTACAGCCCGAGCAACTGGGGGTCGTCGGCGGGCGGTTCGTCCTCGACGAACACCGCGACGTTGTCCATCAGCCGTGTCAGTTCCGGCGGGATCCGGTCGAGGGCCTCGGCGACCAGTTCCTCGAACTCCTCGCGCGTCATCTCCAGCACAGGCCCATTGTCCGGCACGCGACCGGACACGTCCCCACCCGCACACCGGCGCACGTCCCCACCCGCACACCGTCGCACGTCCCACCCGCACACCGGCACATGTCCCACGCGCCCCATCCCCGCACACCGCGCATATCCGGCGCCGCCCATGGGCATACGCGACCAATGGCCCGCGTCTCCGCCGCAGCCCTGAAGCGGCTGCACCGCACGCACGGCCCACGGAGGGCGGCGCGTGCCCTCACCCTGACCCCCAAAGCCCTGGTCCCCAGGGCCCTGATCCCCAAGGTTCCGGCCCCGAGGGCGCGGACCCCCGCGACCCTGACCCCCGAGCCGCACCCCTGGCTCCGCGCCCTGGGCCTGGTCACCGTGGTGCTCGCCGGCGCCTGGCTGGGGCTGCTGATCGTCGGCAACGTACGGGTGCCGGTCGGTCCCATGGACACGACGATGGCCCTGCGCCCCTCCCTGAGCGGCGGCACCAAGATCAACGTCTCCCCGCTCGGCGCCCTGGAACTGGACAGCCACGCAGCCCCGGTCCGACTGGACGTCGACGTCGACCAGCTCGACCCGGAACGCTCCCAGGCACTGGTCGACCACCCGGAGCGGATCTCCGGACTCCAGGACGAGGTCGTGCACGACATCGAGCACGGCACCCTCGACCTGGCCGTACGGTCCTGCGTGGCCGTGGTCTCCGGCGCCACCGCCCTCGGCCTCGCGGTCTACCGCCGCCCGCGCCGCGCCCTGGCGGCCGGCGGCCTGGCGCTGGCCCTGCTCGCCGCGTCCGGGGCGACGGCGTACGCCACCTGGAACCCCAAGTCCGTGCTGGAGCCGAAGTTCTCCGGGCTGCTGTCCTCCGCGCCCTCCCTCGTCGGCAACGCGCGCAGCATCGTCACCGAGTTCGACGTCTACCAGAAGGAGCTGGCGCGCCTGGTGACGAACGTGACCAAGCTCTACGACGTCACCTCCACGCTCCCCGCCTACCAGCCGGATCCGACGACGATCCGCGTGCTGCACGTGTCCGACATCCACCTCAACCCGGCGAGCTGGAAGATCATCGCCTCGCTGGTGGAGCAGTACAAAGTGGATGTGATCGTCGACTCCGGCGACACGATGGACCACGGCACGGCCGCGGAGAACGGCTTCCTGGACCCGGTGAAGGACCTGGGCGTGCCGTACGTCTGGGTGCGCGGCAACCACGACTCGATGACCACCCAGCGCTACCTGGAGCGCATGAAGAACGTGCACGTCCTGGACGAGGGCCGCGCCGAGACGGTCGCGGGCCTGCGCTTCGCGGGCACCGGCGACCCCCAGTTCACCCCCGACCGCTCCGCCGTGCCCGGCGGCGACGCGGCGGAACGGTTGGCGGGCACCCGTCTGGCGTCGGCGCTGCGCGAGCAGCAGGCCAGGGGCACCCCGGTCGACGTCGCCGTCGCCCACGAGCCGTCGGCGGCCCGCGAGACGGACGGCACGGTGCCGCTGGTCCTGTGCGGCCATCTGCACCACGAGGACACGGAGGTCATGAAGTACGGCACCCGGCTGCGCATGGAGGGCTCGACGGGCGGCAGCGGCCTGCGGGCGGTCGAGCACGAATACCCGGCCCCGATCGAGGCGTCGATCCTCTACTTCGACCGCGACAGCCACCGCCTCCAGGCCTGGGACGCGATCAAGCTGGGCGGTCTGGGTCAGACGACGGCCGAGGTCAGCCGCCACCTGCCCGAGGACAATCTTCCCGGCGCCACTCCGGCCCCGAGCTCGCCGTCCTCCGTCTCCTCGCCCGCCGGGCCGTAAACGGTTTTGGCGATACCCCTCGCCATCCCATATGCTTCTCACGTCCCCGACGCGCTGAGAAGCGCCCAGGCGGGCCGATAGCCCTCATCGTCTAGCGGCCTAGGACGCCGCCCTTTCAAGGCGGTAGCACGGGTTCGAATCCCGTTGGGGGCACGCAGTACGGTGTGCGACACTTACGTTCGATGGTTCGCACACAACCACATGGTCCTGTGGAGCAGTTTGGAGTGCTCGCCACCCTGTCAAGGTGGAGGCCGCGGGTTCAAATCCCGTCAGGACCGCTGAGGTTTCACGTGAAACCTCGTGGCTGGGTAGCTCAGTTGGTACGAGCGTCCGCCTGAAAAGCGGAAGGTCGCCGGTTCGACCCCGGCCCCAGCCACAACCGCCCTGACCAGGGCATGAGCCCCTCCCCGATCCACCCGGGGAGGGGCTCTTTCGTGCCGCCTACGCCAATCGGGTGCGCCATCGCCGGATCGAGGAGCCAGCAGGCGTGAAGGCCCTGAACAGCATCGATCGGACGTTACCGACCGACCCGTGCCCGGAGCGGGTCTGGTACACGTCCTACGGCTCGAACATGCACCTCGACCGGCTCGCCCTCTACATCCGGGGCGGCAGACCGCCGGGGGCCGCACGGACGTATCCGGGATGCCGCGACCCCCGGATGCCCTCCCGGTCGATCCCGGTGGAACTGACCGGCGCCCTGTACTTCGCCACCGAGTCACCGGTGTGGGGAGGCGGCAGGGCCTTCTACGACCCCCGGGCCGACGGCCGGGTCATGGCGCGGGCCCATCTGCTGTCGACCGAGCAGTTCTGCGACATCGCGGCTCAGGAGATGTACCGGGAGCCCGGCGCCAGTCTCGACCTGGGCGAGGTGCTCACCCATGGCCGGGCCGTGCTGGGGCCCGGCCGCTACGAGACCCTCGTCTGCGCCGGCCAGACGGACGGCCTGCCCGTCCTCACCTTCACCGCGCCGTGGGGCATGAACGACGTCCGCTCGAACCCGCCGTCGGCCGCCTACGTCCGTTTCCTGGCCGGGGGCCTGCTGGCGGCCGGCGCCTGGGACACGGAGGCGATCGCGTCCTATGTCGCCGCCTGCCCCGGCGCCATCGGCCACTGGTCCGAGGAGGCCGTCACGGACCTGCTGCGAGCGGATCCGCACGACCTCTGAGGCACGACCTGTGCCACCGGAGTACGGTCCGTGTACGGTCCATCGGGCGCCGCGGTCAAATCATTCGCGCGCGATTTCCCCGGGGTGAGATCCTGGATCGCGTATGTCTACGCATCCCGCCCCCGCCCTGGGCGCCCTCGCCTCCCGTCTGACCGAGCTGTCGCTGCGCGACGCGCACCGGCTCGGGCGCAGGCTCGAGGGCGCGCGCAAGATCCGCAAGCCGGAGGCCCGTGCCGCCGTCCTCACCGAGATCGAGGCGGAGATCGGGAAGACCGAGGCACGCATGGCCGCCCGGCGCTCCCGCGTGCCCGCCGTCAGCTACCCCGAGCAGCTGCCGGTCAGCCAGAAGAAGGACACGATCGCCGACGCCATCCGCGATCACCAGGTCGTCATCGTCGCCGGTGAGACCGGTTCCGGTAAGACCACGCAGATCCCGAAGATCTGCATGGAGCTGGGCCGGGGCGTGCGCGGCATGATCGGGCACACCCAGCCCCGCCGGATCGCGGCCCGGACCGTCGCCGAGCGCGTGGCCGAGGAGCTGGACACGCCGCTGGGCGAGGCCGTCGGCTGGAAGGTGCGCTTCACCGACCAGGTCGATCCGGACGCCACCTTCATCAAGCTGATGACGGACGGCATCCTGCTCGCCGAGATCCAGACCGACCGCGAGCTGCGCGCCTACGACACGATCATCATCGACGAGGCGCACGAGCGGTCGCTCAACATCGACTTCCTGCTCGGCTACCTGGCGCAGCTGCTGCCCAGGCGGCCGGACCTCAAGGTCGTCATCACCTCGGCCACCATCGACCCCGAGCGCTTCTCCCGGCACTTCGGTGACGCACCGATCATCGAAGTCAGCGGGCGGACGTATCCCGTGGAGGTGCGTTACCGGCCGCTGCTGGAGGAGGACTCCGACGACGCCGACCGGGACCAGATCACCGCGATCACCGATGCCGTCGAGGAGCTGATGGCCGAGGGGTCCGGGGACATCCTCGTCTTCCTCTCCGGGGAGCGGGAGATCCGCGACACCGCCGACGCGCTCACCAAGAAGCAGTACAGGTTCACCGAGGTGCTGCCGCTGTACGCGCGGCTCTCCCATGCCGAGCAGCACCGGGTCTTCCAGCCCCACTCCGGCCGCAGGATCGTGCTGGCGACCAACGTCGCCGAGACCTCCCTGACCGTGCCGGGCATCAAGTACGTCATCGACCCCGGCTTCGCGCGGATCTCCCGCTACAGCCACCGCACCAAGGTGCAGCGGCTGCCCATCGAGGCGATCTCGCAGGCCAGCGCCAACCAGCGCAAGGGACGCTGCGGACGTACCTCCGACGGCATCTGCGTCCGGCTCTACAGCGAGGACGACTTCCTCGCCCGGCCGGAGTTCACCGACGCCGAGATCCTGCGCACCAACCTGGCGTCCGTCATCCTCCAGATGACCGCGGCCGGCCTCGGGGACATCGAGAAGTTCCCGTTCATCGACCCTCCGGACCACCGCAACATCCGCGACGGCGTGCAGCTGCTCCAGGAGCTGGGCGCTCTCGACCCGGCGCAGAAGGACCCGCGCAAGCGGCTCACCGAGACCGGCCGCAAGCTCGCCCAGCTGCCCGTCGACCCGCGGCTGGCCCGGATGGTCCTGGAGGCCGACCGGAACGGCTGCGTGCGCGAGGTGATGGTGATCGCGGCCGCGCTGTCCATCCAGGACCCGCGCGAGCGCCCCGCCGACAAGCAGACCCAGGCCGACCAGCAGCACGCCCGGTTCCGCGACGAGACCAGCGACTTCCTCGCCTTCCTCAACCTCTGGCACTACATCCGCGAGCAGCAGAAGGAGCGCGGGTCCAGTTCCTTCCGGCGCATGTGCAAGCAGGAGTTCCTCAACTTCCTGCGCATCCGCGAATGGCAGGACATCTACACCCAGCTGCGCACGGTCGCCAAGCAGATGGGAATCCACCTCAACGACCAGGACGCCCCGAGCGACCGCGTCCACATCTCGCTGCTCGCCGGTCTGCTCTCGCACATCGGCATGAAGGACGTGAAGGAGTCCAAGGACTCGGGTCCCGGCGGACGCCGGGACGGCGGCCGGGGCGAATACCTGGGCGCCCGCAACGCCAAGTTCGCGATCTTCCCCGGCTCGGCGCTGTTCAAGAAGCCGCCGCGGTTCGTGATGTCCGCGGAGCTGGTGGAGACCTCGCGGCTGTGGGCCCGGGTGAACGCGAAGATCGAGCCCGAGTGGGTCGAGCCGCTGGCCGGCCATCTGCTGAAGCGGACGTACAGCGAACCGCACTGGGAGAAGGACCAGGCGGCGGTGATGGCGTACGAGAAGGTCACGCTGTACGGCGTGCCGATCGTCGCGCAGCGCAAGGTGAACTACGGCCGGGTCGATCCCGAGGTCAGCCGGGAGCTTTTCATCCGCAACGCGCTGGTCGAGGGCGACTGGCGCACGCACCACAAGTTCTTCGCCGACAACCGCAGGCTGCTGAGCGAGGTCGAGGAGCTCGAGCACCGGGCCCGGCGCCGGGACATCGTCGTCGACGACGAGACGCTGTTCGACTTCTACGACCAGCGGGTGCCCGAACACGTGGTCTCCGGTGCCCACTTCGACTCCTGGTGGAAGCGCAAGCGGCACGAGCAGCCCGACTTCCTGGACTTCGAGCGGGAGATGCTCATCCGGGAGTCGGCGGAGGCGGTCACCAAGGCGGACTATCCGGACTCCTGGCGGCAGGGGAACCTGAAGTTCCGGGTGACGTACCAGTTCGAGCCGGGGGCGGACGCCGACGGTGTGACCGTCCACATCCCGCTCCAGGTGCTCAACCAGGTCACCGACGAGGGCTTCGACTGGCAGATCCCGGGCCTGCGCGAGGAGGTCGTCACCGAGCTGATCCGCTCGCTGCCCAAGCCGATCCGCCGCAACTACGTGCCGGCGCCGAACTACGCGAAGCGGTTCCTGGACACCGCCGTGCCCCTCCAGGAGCCCCTCACCACCACGATGGCGCGCGAGCTGAAGCGCATGGTCGGCGTGCCGTTCGAGGCCGATGACTTCGACTGGTCCAAGGTCCCCGACCACCTGCAGATCACCTTCCGGGTCGTCGACGAGCGGCGCCGCAAGCTGGCCGAGGACAAGGACCTCGAAGCCCTGAAGCTCAAGCTGAGGCCGAAGGCGCGCAAGGCCCTCTCCCAGGCCGCGGCGGCGACCGCGGAACGCACCGGCGGCGAGTCGCTGGAGCGCACGGGGCTGACGGACTGGACGATCGGCTCGCTCACCCGGGTCTTCGAGACCCGTCGGGCCGGCCAGCCGGTGAAGGCCTACCCCGCCCTCGTCGACGACGGGCCGAGGGCGGACACGGTCTCGGTACGGCTCTTCGACACCGAGGCGGAGCAGGCCGAGGCGATGTGGCAGGGCACGCGGCGGCTGATCCTGCGCAACATCCCGGTCAACCCCGCGAAGTTCGCGTCCGAGAAGCTGACCAACCAGCAGAAGCTGGGCCTGTCGGCGAACCCGCACGGTTCGATCCAGGCCCTGTTCGACGACTGCGCGACGGCGGCGGCGGACCGGCTGATCGGCGAGTTCGGGGGGCCGGCCTGGGACGAGGAGTCGTACCGGAAGCTCTACGACAGGGTGCGCGCCGAGATCGTGGACCTGACCGTCCGGACCGTGGGCCAGGTGCAGCAGGTGCTGGCCGCCTGGCAGGCGTGTGAGCGCCGGCTGAAGGCCGTACGCAGCCCCGCGCTGCTGCCGAACCTGGCGGACGTACGGCAGCAGCTGGACGCCCTGGTGAAGCCCGGCTTCGTCACGGAGGCGGGGATACGGCGGCTGCCCGACCTGATGCGCTACCTGGTGGCCGCGGACCGGCGGTTGCAGCAGATGCCGACGAACGTCCAGCGGGACACCACGCGCATGGAGAAGGTCCAGGAGATGCGCGACGAGTACGCGTGGCTGCTGGAGCAGATGCCGCAGGGGCGTCCGGTGCCGCAGCAGGTGCGGGACATCCGCTGGATGATCGAGGAGCTGCGGGTCAGCTACTTCGCCCACGCGCTGGGCACGGCGTACCCGGTGTCGGACAAGCGGATCGTGAAGGCGATCGACGCGGCGGTCCCGTCCCGGTCGTGAGGTGGTGACGGCGCCTGCACGCTAAGTGAGTTCGACCAGGCGCCCCACCTCCTGTACAGTCTCTTCTCGCAGCGCAACGCACGAATGGCGCCGCGAAACCTGGTCCTGTGGAGCAGTTTGGAGTGCTCGCCACCCTGTCAAGGTGGAGGCCGCGGGTTCAAATCCCGTCAGGACCGCAACAAGGCCCGCATCCGATGTTGGATGCGGGCCTTCTTCACACCCACCGCACCCCGTCGAGGCGGAGGCCGCACCGGCGGCGAAGCCGCCATCGGACACGCACATCCCGCCAGGACCGCCACCAAGACCCGCACCCAGCACCGGACGCGGGCCTTCTCCCTTCCCGCCCCACCCCGTCCGGGCGGAGGCCACGCCCGCGGCCAAGCCGCCATCGGACACGCACATCCCGCCAGGACCGCCGCCAAGACCCGCACCCAGCACCGGACGCGGGCCCTCTTCGTGCGTCGGCGTCTCGGCGCGGAGAGCAGCCGCGCGCCCCACCCGCCCCGGCGGACGGGAGCTGCACCTCCGACCCGTCGAGGCCGACGGGCATCCGCACGCCCCGCCCGCCCCGGCGGATGGGAGCTGCACCTCCGACCCGTCGAGGCCGACGGGCATCCGCACGCCCCGCCCGCCCCGGCGGATGGGAGCTGCACCTCCGGCCTGTCGAGGTCGACGGGCATCCGCACGCGCCGCCCGTCAAGGGGGCGTCCCATCGCGGCCGGCCGACTCCAGCCTTCGTGTGCTGTGTGGCCTTGACGGCGTCACATTCCCTCGGTACCCCAGAAAGCAGGGCCGCCGTTGTCGTGCGGCCCGCTGGAGGTGGCGTATGGCGGCATCGGCCAGGCACGAGACACGGGCGCTGCTCCGTGCGCACCTCGCGGCCGCCTCGTCGTACCGCCATCTCACCCGCCACTGCCCCATCTGCCACCACCTCCTGCGGCTGGCGATGGACAGCTCCCCCCGGCCGGGCTCCCCCCTGGCCGCCGAGGACGCCCCCGACACGGCCCAAGGCGCCCCGGAGGAGGCGCTGGAGGCCCTGGAGGCGGTGTGGGAGGACGAGCAGCCCTCGACCGCGTGAGGACCTGCTGGACCACCTCGGTGAAACGGCGCGCGGACGACCGGTTGCGCCCGAACTCCCGCGCCTGCGTGGGCCGGTGGAACCGGAACCTCCTCTAGCGCACGGAGGCGGCACGCAACAAGCGTCCTGCCATGTGACGGGTGTCACCGCATGAGTTTTTGAAAGCGCGGTACTTACACCTCTCCTACAAGGGGTCGATTTAATATGTGCAATTGCACCGCCCTGTGAGGCTCTCGGGAAGAGCCGGCGCGGCTCCGACGGGGGACTCCACCAGGGATCCGACACCCCTCCCCAACCTCCGACAAGGCCGCTCGCACGTGCGGCACCCGACCCCCGTCGAGCACACAAAAAAGATCGCGCTGGACCCGGCGGAGTCCAGCGCGATCGACGACGCACCCGTTGCATTGCCTGAAGAGCTCTGACGGCTTGGGCGTGGGCCCTGTTGGGGCAGGACCCGCGTCGCTTGGAGCTATGGGTCCGGACATGACGGCCAGTTGGGGGACCAGCCGGTTTGCCCGGTTATGGAGTTGTTCAGGCCTCGCTGCGCTGCTGCGGGATGCCCGCGAGCAGAGCGCGGACCTCGGCCTCGCGGTAGCGGCGATGCCCGCCGAGCGTGCGGATCGACGTGAGCTTTCCGGCCTTCGCCCACCGCGTGACCGTCTTCGGGTCGACGCGGAACATCGTGGCGACCTCAGCCGGGGTCAGCAGCGGCTCGGCATCAGGGGTGCGAGCGGTCATGAGCGGCCTCCTCGGGAGAACCGAACCTTCTCGGTTCTTTCCTCTAAATTCTGCACCTTGACCCGCGTTGCCCGAAATGGCGGACGCGAGTCGAGTCGGTTATAGGACGAACGGCTTGTCCTCGGCACTACAACTACACCATCTGTCCAGCCGCGTCGGCCAAACCGATGGAATTGCCCTCCCAGGTGTTCATCACCGACGGAAGCCGATGGACCATGCCATAACGGACAGTCACACCACTGTGACGATCAGTCACAGGGCAATCAGGAAGTCACCAGACCCCCCAAAGCGTGCAATGCGGAGATTCCACCCATGCCGGAGCATAGTTGGGCGGATGGAGCACTCCCCGAACTCCTTGTCCTATTTTGGCACGAGGAGGGGCAACTAGAGCAAGGGTCGCGTAAGTGCTGTCCGTCACCCTTGGGACAAACGCCCGGATCGAGACCTACGTCCCGTCAGCTCCCTCAAATGCCCCTGACCGTACGCTGTTCGACGGTGTTCGAGCCGTGATCCAGGTCACTCCGGGCGGGCAGGGACCGCGATCAGTTCGCCGACCGCAGGTCGCGCACCGCCCGCCAGCGCTCCACGAGCCGCGCGTACGCCTCGCCCGCCGCCACCCCGTCGCCCAGGCGCAGCGCCTCGATCCCCTCGGCCACGTCGGCCGCCGAGTGATCGCCCTCCAGCTCACCGGCCGGCAGCACGTGCACCAGCCCGCCGTAGTCCAGTTCCACCAGTGATCGCGGATGGAACTCCTCCAGCCAGCGGCCCACGTCCACCAGCCCGTCGATCAGCGGGCTCTCGTCGATGGCGTCCCGAAGCGCCCGCAGCCCCCGCGCCACCCGCCGCCGGGCCTGCACCATCGGCGTCCGGTAGCGCAGCAGCGGCGCGTCGCCCGGGCACTCCCCGGCGGCTTCCGTCCCGCCCGCGCCCTTGACGTACTCCCGCTCCTCGTCGGAGACCAGCACGAACCAGTTCAGCGGCACCTGCCAGGTCGCCGTGCGGATCCAGGGCCGGGCGTCCGGGTTGTCCGCCAGCCAGCGCTCGTAGTCCTGGGTGGCCTGGCGCCGTACGAGCGGGGGCAGTACCGCGTCCAGGACCACCGCGGGCAGCTCCTCGGCGAGATCGCCCAGGGCCTGCCAGCCGCGCAGCCGGGTGCGCCAGGGGCAGACGCAGACCACCCCGTCGACGTCGAGCACGAACGCGTCCCGGCTCTCGTGCACCGGCACCGCCACCGGCGGGGTGGGCAGCAGATCGGCCAGCGAGCGGCGCAGTTCGTCCTGGCAGGAGGGGCGGTCGGGGCGGCGGGCGTAGCGCGCCCAGTGGCTGCGCTCCGGCTCCGGGAAGGCGGCCAGCGGCTCGTAGACGCGCAAGTAGGTCGCGTACGGAACGACCACGGAGGACACCTTGGGCACGCCTGCTCCCTCCCCAGCGGACCGGAGGCGAAACCCGCCCGGCCCGCGCCCGGACGGACGGAAAACCACTGCAAATCGTCCCACGCGCGGGTGGCACGCTACTCCGAGGGAGGGTGATCCCGACCACTGGGCCCGCCGCGGAGGTGATCAGGGTCTAATCTTCCGCCACGGCCCCCGCCACCCTTACGGGAGCCCGACCCCACTCGCCGCTACTTACCTGGGAGTCACCACCGTGACCGACGTAACCGGCGCGTCCGACGTACTGCAGACCCTGTTCCGCTCGGAACAGGGGGGACACGAACAAGTCGTGCTCTGTCAGGACCGCGCCAGCGGCCTCAAGGCCGTGATCGCCATCCACTCCACCGCACTGGGCCCCGCGCTCGGCGGTACCCGCTTCTACCCGTACGCGAACGAGGCCGAGGCCGTCGCCGACGCGCTGAACCTCGCCCGCGGCATGTCGTACAAGAACGCCATGGCCGGTCTCGACCACGGCGGCGGCAAGGCCGTGATCATCGGCGACCCGGAGCAGATCAAGACCGAGGAGCTGCTGCTCGCCTACGGCCGGTTCGTCGCCTCGCTCGGCGGGCGCTACGTCACGGCCTGCGACGTCGGCACGTACGTGGCCGACATGGACGTCGTGGCGCGCGAGTGCCGCTGGACCACCGGCCGCTCCCCGGAGAACGGCGGTGCGGGCGACTCCTCCGTGCTCACCGCCTTCGGTGTCTTCCAGGGCATGCGGGCCTCGGCCCAGCACCTGTGGGGCGACCCCACGCTCCGCGGCCGGAAGGTCGGCATCGCCGGCGTCGGCAAGGTGGGCCGCCATCTGGTGGAGCACCTGCGCAAGGACGGCGCCGAGGTCGTGATCACGGACGTGCGCGAGGAGTCCGTACGGGCGATCCTCGAGCAGTACCCGACCGGTGTCACCGCCGTCGCCGACACCGACGCGCTGATCCGCACCGAGGGCCTGGACATCTACGCCCCCTGCGCGCTCGGCGGCGCCCTGAACGACGACTCCGTGCCGGTGCTGACCGCCAAGGTGGTGTGCGGCGCCGCCAACAACCAGCTCGCCCACCCGGGTGTGGAGAAGGACCTCGCCGACCGCGGGATCCTCTACGCCCCGGACTACGTGGTCAACGCCGGCGGTGTCATCCAGGTCGCCGACGAGCTGCACGGCTTCGACTTCGACCGGTGCAAGGCGAAGGCCACGAAGATCTTCGACACCACGCTGGCCATATTCGCACGTGCGAAGGCGGACGGGATTCCGCCGGCCGCCGCGGCCGACCGGATCGCCGAGCAGCGGATGTCGGAGGCGCGCGCCGCGCGGACCCGTTGACACGGAGCGCGTCCACGCGGTGACGCCGGGCATGCCCCGGCCTCGACGGTACCTGCCGGTGGGCAGTTGGAGAGAACTCTCACTTCCACCGGCGGGTCGCCCGGCAGGAACTGGTTAAAATCGCCACTGACCAGCGAGGACGGGGCGCCTCGAAGGTTCTGCGCACACGCGCGTCCTGCGGGCGACGTACCGTATGGGCGCGGGCTCAGGTACCGTGGAAGCCCTACGGACCGGTCTCTCTGTGGAGAGCCCGTTCCGGATCATGAACGCGTGTCAGACTCTGGGGCCGTTGAGCCCCGTCGTTGAGGGGGTCGAGCCATGGGGCGCGGCCGGGCCAAGGCCAAGCAGACGAAGGTCGCCCGCCAGCTGAAGTACAACAGCGGTGGGACGGACCTCTCACGCCTGGCCGAGGAGCTGGGCGCATCGACATCGAACCAGTCGCCGAACGGCGACCGCTTCGAGGACGATGAGCACGACGACGACGACCTGTACGCACGGTACGCCGAGCTGTACGAGGACGACGACGAGGACGAGCAGGACGACTCCTCGCAACACCGTCGCGGCGCCTGACGCCCGCGGCTCTGCCGTACCAACGCGTGTCGTAGTTCCGCACTTCACCCGGTCCGGTGCTTTCAGCGCCGGACCGGGTTTCGTGCTGTCGTCACCCGTTGTTCCGTGTTGTCGTCACCCGTTGATCAGGCGTAGTCGCCCACCAGGGCGGCTCCGGTGGTGTGCTCGCCACGGTCGGTGATCTCGCCGGCCACCCAGGCGTCGACCCCGCGGTCGGCCAGGGTGGCGAGGGCCGCGTCCGTCGACTCCTGCGGCACGATCGCGATCATGCCCACGCCCATGTTGAGGGTCTTCTCCAGCTCCAGCCGCTCGACCTCGCCGGTCCTGCCGACCAGCTCGAAGACCGGGGCCGGGCTCCAGGTGGCGCGGTCGACCACGGCGTGCAGTGTGTCAGGGATCACGCGGGCCAGATTGGCGGCGAGGCCGCCGCCGGTGACGTGGCTGAAGGCGTGCACCTCGGTGGTGCGCATCAGCGCCAGGCAGTCCAGCGAGTAGATCTTGGTCGGCTCCAGCAGCTCCTCGCCCAGGGTGCGGCCGAAATCCTCGACATGCGCGTCCAGGGACAGCCCGCCCTGGTTCAGCAGCACGTGCCGGACCAGGGAGTACCCGTTGGAGTGAAGGCCGGAGGACGCCATGGCGATCACCGCGTCACCCGTGCGGATGCGGTCGGCGCCGAGCAGCCGGTCGGCCTCCACGACGCCCGTACCGGCGCCGGCGACGTCGAAGTCGTCCTCGCCGAGCAGCCCCGGGTGCTCGGCGGTCTCGCCGCCCACCAGGGCGCAGCCGGCGAGCACACAGCCCTCGGCGATGCCCTTGACGATGGCGGCGACCCGCTCGGGGTGGACCTTGCCGACGCAGATGTAGTCGGTCATGAACAGCGGCTCGGCACCGCACACCACGATGTCGTCCATCACCATGGCGACCAGGTCGTGGCCGATGGTGTCGTAGACGCCCAGCTGCCGGGCGATGTCGACCTTGGTGCCGACGCCGTCCGTGGCGGAGGCCAGCAGGGGGCGCTCGTAGCGCTTGAGGGCGGAGGCGTCGAAGAGGCCGGCGAAGCCGCCGAGGCCGCCGAGGACCTCGGGGCGCTGCGTCTTCTTCACCCACTCCTTCATCAGCTCGACCGCGCGGTCGCCCGCCTCGATGTCGACTCCGGCAGCCGCGTAGGAAGCACCGGCGGAACGGCCCGTCGACGGAGTCGACTGATCTGGCACAGCAGACATTGCCTGGGATCTTTCGGGTTGGTTTCTACGAGGCTTACGGACGACGGATGGCGTCGGTGGCCGCCGTGGCGGCGGGACCGGCCGCCAGCTCGGTCTCCAGCAGCTGCTTGCCGAGCAGCTCCGGGTCGGGCAGCTCCATCGGGTACTCGCCGTCGAAGCAGGCGCGGCACAGGTTCGGCTTGGCGATGGTGGTCGCCTCGATCATGCCGTCCAGGGAGATGTACGCCAGCGAGTCGGCGCCGAGCGAGGTGCCGATCTCGTCGATGGTCATGCCGTTGGCGATGAGCTCGGCGCGGGTGGCGAAGTCGATGCCGAAGAAGCACGGCCACTTCACGGGCGGCGAGGAGATCCGGATGTGGACCTCGGCGGCCCCGGCCTCGCGCAGCATCCGCACCAGGGCCCGCTGGGTGTTGCCGCGGACGATCGAGTCGTCGACGACGACCAGGCGCTTGCCCTTGATGACTTCCTTCAGCGGGTTCAGCTTCAGCCGGATCCCGAGCTGGCGGATGGTCTGCGAGGGCTGGATGAAGGTCCGGCCGACGTAGGCGTTCTTCACGAGGCCCGCGCCGAAGGGGATGCCGGAGGCCTCCGCGTAGCCGATGGCGGCCGGGGTGCCGGACTCCGGGGTGGCTATCACCAGGTCGGCCTCGACCGGAGCCTCCTTGGCGAGGCGGCGGCCCATCTCCACGCGGGAGAGGTAGACGTTCCGGCCGGCGATGTCGGTGTCGGGTCGAGCCAGGTAGACGTACTCGAAGACACAGCCCTTGGGCTTCGCTTCCGCGAATCGGGAGGTGCGCAGGCCGTTCTCGTCGACCGCGACGAACTCGCCCGGCTCGATCTCGCGGACGAAGCTGGCGCCCACGATGTCGAGGGCGGCGGTCTCGGAGGCGACGACCCAGCCGCGCTCCAGCCGACCGAGGACCAGCGGGCGGATGCCCTGCGGGTCGCGGGCCGCGTACAGCGTGTGCTCGTCCATGAAGACGAGGCTGAAGGCGCCCTTGACCTTGGGCAGGACGGTGTGGGCCGCCTGCTCGATGGTCAGCGGCTTGCCGTCCTCGTCGACCTGGGCGGCCAGCAGGGCCGTCAGCAGGTCGGTGTCGTTGGTGGCCGCGACGCGGGTGGAGCGGCCGTTGGTGTCCTTGGGCAGTGCGGCGACCATCTCGGCGAGCTGCGCCGTGTTGACCAGGTTGCCGTTGTGGCCGAGCGCGATGGAACCGTGCGCGGTGGCGCGGAACGTCGGCTGGGCGTTCTCCCACACGGAGGCGCCGGTGGTCGAGTAGCGGGCGTGTCCGACCGCGATGTGACCCTGGAGCGAACCGAGCGAGGTCTCGTCGAAGACCTGGGAGACCAGGCCCATGTCCTTGAAAACGAGGATCTGGGAGCCGTTGCTGACCGCGATTCCCGCGGATTCCTGACCCCGATGCTGGAGGGCGTAGAGCCCGAAGTACGTGAGCTTTGCGACCTCTTCGCCCGGAGCCCAGACACCGAAGACGCCGCATGCGTCCTGGGGGCCTTTCTCACCGGGGAGCAGATCGTGATTGAGTCGACCGTCACCACGTGGCACGCCACCGAGTGTAGGCGAGGTCGACCACTGGTCCGAATTGGGGATGCGCGGCGGAAGTGGATCACCCGCGCGTCGCCGTCGGCTCACTTTCCGCGTTTGCGCAGGTCAACGGCGAGTCGTCGGCGCGACGACGGGAAGCATCCGCGCTGCCGCCGCGCCCAGGAGTCCCTTGCCCCGGTGGACATGAGTGAGGTGTCGCACACCATCGCAGCGGCGGAAGCGCCCCGGACCGCCCCCGGACCGGACCCGGACCGCCCCCGGCCCCCTCGGCTCCGGCTCACGCCATGAGCGGCAGCAGCCCCGAGAGGTCGGCCCGGTCGCCGCCGGCGCTGAGCCTGGCGTCGTGGAGGGCGTCGTGCCATGCCGTGCGGCCGGTGGCCAGGCGGATCCAGGTCAGCGGGTCGGTCTCGACGACGTTGGGCGGGGTGCCGCGGGTGTGGCGGGGGCCCTCGACGCACTGCACGACGGCGAACGGCGGGACGCGCACCTCGGTCGACCCGCCGGGCGCCTTGACCGCGAGCGCGTCGGCCAGGAGCCGCGTGGCGGCGGCCAGGGCCTGGCGGTCGTACGGGATGTCCAGGCCGGGCACGGCGGCGTTGAGGTCGTCGGTGTGGACCACGAGTTCCACGGTGCGGGTGACGAGGTAGTCGGCGAGCGGCAGGGCGCCGGCGTTGGTGGCCAGCAGCCGGGTGCCGGGGTGCGTGTCGAGCTGCCCGGTCAGGTCCTGCTCGACGTCCGCGAGGTAGGCGTCCAGGTCGGGGTGGTCCCCGGCGAGCCGGCGCGTGAAGTCGTCGATGGCCGAGGAGTTGGCGGAGGTCGCGAACGGCCAGTCGAGCAGCACGGCGTCCTGCCGGGCCGGCTCGGGACGGTCGAGGGACCGTCCGACGGCCGTGACGGCCATGCCGATGTGCGCGACCAGCTCCCGCACCGTCCAGCCCGGCAGCCGCGTGGGAAGGGCGAGCTGCTCGGGCGTCAGGGTGCGCACGGCCTGCCGTACGTTGCCGAGCTGGGCGAGGACCGCCGCACGGGTCCGGGCGGGGTCGTAGGTCCGGGTGCGCTTCTTGGCCGGGGGCATGGCGGCGAGCCTATTCCCTCACGGCATAGCCCCTCAGGCCCTTTTCCACCAGGGCGAAGGCCTGGTGGGCGCGCTCGGCGGCGTCGGCGGCGACCGCGTCCGGAGTCTCGCCGGAGTCGAGGCGGCGGTGGTTCTCCTCGATGAGGGCGTTGCGGGCGGCGCTGAGCATGGCGGCCGCGACCGTCGCGAGCATCATGTCGCCGGTCTCCTCCGCCAGGATCGCGGCCAGCTCGCGGGTGCCCTTCTGGGCGGCGACGAAGGCGCGTTCCATCAGCACCGGCGTCTCCACCACGATCCGGCGCACCTGGCGGGTGAACGGCTCGCCGTGCAGGCCGACGGAGGGATCCCGCGTCTCGACGAGTCCGAGGAACTGCCGGCGGACGGCGTCCACCGCCGACTCGCCCGGCCCGCGCTCGCGCACCGCCCTGGCCGCGTCGCCGAAGTGCTCCTCCATCGGGCGGAAGACCAGGTCCTCCTTGGAGCCGAAGTAGTTGAAGACGGTCATCTTCGAGACCTCGGCCGCGTCCGCGATCTGCTGCACGGACACCTCGTCGAAGCCGTGCTCGGCGAAGAGCGCGACCGCCGCCCGGTAGATGCGCATCGCCGTCTGCCGCTTCTTGCGCTCGCGCAGTCCCATCGCCTCGGCCATGGCGCCACTGTACCAAGCCAATACTTTGTCCGAGCACAATGATTTTCTCGGATGAAAGATTGACCGAGTACAGATTCTTCGGGCATGGTGGGCGGCATGACCGAGACCCAACGCAAAGTCGGCTTCCTCGTCTGCCTCGTCACGATCGTCCTGGCCCTGCTGGATCTGCAGATCGTCTCCGCGGCCACCGTCCCGATCGTCCGCGACCTCGACCCCGGCCACGGCATCGACAAGATCCCGTGGCTGGTCAGCGCCTACGCGCTGGCATCGGCGGCGATGCTGCCGCTGTACGGGAAGCTGTGCGACGTCCTCGGCCCCAAGCGGGTGTTCACCGGCGCGATCGCCACCTTCCTGGTGGGCTCCGCGCTGTGCGGGGCCGCGCGGTCCATGGGCGAGCTGATCGCCGCCCGCGCCCTGCAAGGACTGGGCGGGGGCGGGCTCATGAGCGTGACCATGGTGGTGATCGCCCACCTCAAGGGACCCGGGGAGGAGAAGGGCAAGGGCACCAACATCGGCGGGCTCGTCGCCGGCGGGGCCATGGCGATCGGCCCCTGGATCGGCGGCCTGCTGGCCGACCACGCGAACTGGCGCTGGATCTTCTACGTCAACCTGCCGGTCGGCCTGGCCGTCCTCGCCGCCGCCGCCCTCGCCCTGCAACTCCCCGAGCGCCCGGTGCGCCGCCCGATCGACTACGCGGGGGCCGCGCTCGCGGCGGCCTTCTCCATCGCGCTGCTGCTGATGACGGACTGGGGCGGCAAGCGGTACGCCTGGTCGTCCCCGGTCGTGCTCGGCCTCGCCCTGGCGGCCGCCCTGGCACTGGCCCTGTTCCTGTGGCGGCAGCTGCGCGCGCCCGAACCGGTGCTCCCGCTCTCCCTGTTCCGGGTCCCCGAGCTGCGCCTGGGCTTCGCGGTCCAGGCGATCACGGGCGGCGCGATGATGTGCGCGATCTACTACGTCCTCATCTACTTGCAGGTCGCGCGCGGTGTCACCAGCTCCGCGGCAGGCCTCTACCTGGTCCCGATGGCGCTCGGCCTGACCCTGTCCGGTTCGCTCACCGGCCCGCTCTCCGCCCGCGGCTGGTCGGCGCGCACCTTCACCGTCAGCGGCACCGCCACCACCGCGCTCGCCTTCGTCCTGCTCGCCACGACCACCGGCCCCCACACGTCCCTGTGGCTGGTCCGCGGCGAGCTCCTGCTGGCCGGCGCCGGGTTCGGTCAGCTCGTGGGCCAGCTGATCCTGCTGGTCCAGGACGCCGCCCCGCGCCACCGGCTCGGCGTCGCCACCACCGGCATCCGCTTCTTCCAGACCCTCGGCAACGCCCTGGGCACGGCCGTCTTCGGCACCGTCCTGACGCGCCTGTACGCCGCCCACGGCCCCGGCGGCGACGTCACGGCCCTGGCGGCACTGACCGGCACCGCCCGCACCGACGGCGTCCACGCCTTCGTCGACGCCACCCAGGTGGTGTTCTGGGGCGGCGCCGTCCTGATGACCCTGGCCGCCCTGCTGGCCCTCCGCCTGCCCAGGCCCCGCCCGTCCGCCGCGCCCACAGTCCGCCGGGGCTCCGTACCGGCCTGAGCCACATGCCCAACCACTACAGTCATCACATGACAGAGCCGGTGATCGAATCCGTGGCCGGGCTGCGCGGCCACCCCGCCGACGTCATGGATCGCGCTCGCCGGGAGAGCACCCTGACGAGCACGGCCGAAACCGACGAAGAGGCATGGCTCGACCGACTGGCCGACGAAGCCGAGTCAGAGGGGCCGGCAGGATCCGTCTCCCTCGAAGAGATGTCCGCCTTGCTCCAGGACGGCCACCAGGGCTGACCCAGACGGTCAGCTCATCGTGTGGGTCCTGACCGTCGGCAATCGCCAGGTTCCCCAGGCCGGAACACGAAGGCCCCGCTCGTCATCGACGAGCGGGGCCTTCGGCTTCGTACGCGGCATCGGCGGCCGGTGCGTCGGCTCAGGCGAGCAGCGCGGGGATCGTGGCCTCGTGGGCCTCGCGCAGCTCGGCCAGCGTCAGCTCGAACTCGCCCTGGACCTCGACCGTGTCCCCGTCGACGACACCGACGCGGGTGACCGGCAGGCCGCGGGCGCCGCACATGTCGTTGAAGCGGACCTCCTCCGAGCGCGGCACCGCGACGATCGCGCGGCCGGCCGACTCCGAGAACAGGAAGGTGAACGCGTCCAGGCCGTCCGGTACGACCAGACGCGCGCCCTTGCCGCCCAGCAGGGCGGACTCCACGACCGCCTGGATCAGGCCGCCGTCGGACAGGTCGTGCGCGGAGTCGATCATGCCGTCGCGGGAGGCGGAGATCAGGATCTCGGCCAGCAGGCGTTCCCGCTCCAGGTCCACCTTCGGGGGCAGACCGCCCAGGTGGTCGTGGACCACCTGCGACCAGGCCGAGCCTCCGAACTCCTCGCGCGTGTCGCCGAGGAGGTAGAGCAGCTGGCCCTCCTCCTGGAAGGCGACCGGGGTGCGCCGGGCCACGTCGTCGATGACGCCGAGGACGGCGACCACCGGGGTCGGGTGGATGGCGGCCTCACCCGTCTGGTTGTAGAGCGAGACGTTGCCGCCGGTCACCGGGGTGCCCAGCTGCTGACAGCCGTCCGCCAGACCGCGCACGGCCTCGGCGAACTGCCACATCACCGCCGGGTCCTCGGGCGAGCCGAAGTTCAGGCAGTCGGAGACCGCCAGCGGCTTCGCACCGGTCGTGGCGACGTTGCGGTACGCCTCGGCCAGCGCCAGCTGCGCGCCCGTGTAGGGGTCGAGCTTGGCGTAGCGGCCGTTGCCGTCCGTGGCGAGGGCGACGCCGAGGCCGGTCTTCTCGTCGATCCGGATCATGCCGGAGTCCTCGGGCATGGCCAGGACGGTGTTGCCCTGCACGAAGTGGTCGTACTGCTGGGTGATCCACTTCTTGGACGCCTGGTTCGGCGACGCCACCAGCTTCAGGACCTGCGCCTTCAGCTCCTCGGCGGTCTCCGGGCGCGGCAGCTTGTTCGCGTCGTCGGCCTGGAGGGCGTCCTGCCACTCCGGGCGGGCGTACGGGCGCTCGTAGACCGGGCCCTCGTGCGCGACCGTGCGCGGGTCGACCTCGACGATCTTGCCGCCGTGCCAGAAGATCTCCAGCCGGTCGCCGTCGGTCACCTCACCGATGACGGTGGCGATGACGTCCCACTTCGCGCAGATCTCCAGGAACCGGTCGACCTTCTCCGGCTCGACGACCGCGCACATGCGCTCCTGCGACTCGCTCATGAGGATCTCCTCGGGCGAGAGCGTGGAGTCGCGCAGCGGTACGTCGTCCAGGGTGACGCGCATGCCGCCGGAGCCGTTGGAGGCCAGCTCGGACGTGGCGCAGGACAGGCCGGCCGCGCCGAGGTCCTGGATGCCGACGACCAGCTTCTCGGCGAACGCCTCCAGGGTGCACTCGATCAGGAGCTTCTCCTGGAAGGGGTCGCCGACCTGGACGGCGGGGCGCTTCGACGGTTTGGCGTCGTCGAAGGTCTCGGAGGCGAGGATCGACGCGCCGCCGATGCCGTCGCCGCCGGTCCGGGCGCCGTACAGGATGACCTTGTTGCCGGCGCCGGAGGCCTTGGCGAGGTGGATGTCCTCGTGCCGCATCACGCCGACACAGCCGGCGTTGACCAGCGGGTTGCCCTGGTAGCAGGCGTCGAAGACGACCTCGCCACCGATGTTGGGCAGGCCCAGGCAGTTGCCGTAGCCGCCGATGCCGGCGACGACGCCCGGCAGCACCCGCTTGGTGTCGGGGTGGTCCGCCGCACCGAAGCGCAGAGGGTCGACCACCGCCACCGGGCGCGCGCCCATCGCGATGATGTCGCGCACGATGCCGCCGACACCGGTCGCGGCGCCCTGGTAGGGCTCCACGTACGACGGGTGGTTGTGCGACTCCACCTTGAAGGTGACGGCGTAGCCCTGGCCGACGTCGACGACACCGGCGTTCTCACCGATGCCGACGAGCAGCGCGTCGTTCTCGGGGGCCTTCTCGCCGAACTGGCGGAGGTGGACCTTGGAGGACTTGTACGAGCAGTGCTCGGACCACATCACCGAGTACATGGCGAGCTCGGCGCCGGTGGGGCGGCGGCCCAGGATCTCGACGATCCGCTCGTACTCGTCCTTCTTCAGGCCGAGTTCGGCCCAGGGCAGCTCGACGTCGGGGGTCGCGGCCGCGTGCTCGACCGTGTCCAGAGGCGTCCTGCTCATGCGTTGACCAGCTTCTTCAGGATCGACGTGAAGAACGGCAGGCCGTCGGTGCGGCCGGTGCCGATCAGCGGCTCGGTGGCGTGCTCGGGGTGCGGCATGAGGCCGACGACGTTCCCGGCCTCGTTGGTGATGCCGGCGATGTCCCGCAGCGAACCGTTGGGGTTGACGTCCAGGTAACGGAAGGCGACGCGGCCCTCCGCCTCCAGCTTGTCGAGCGTGTACTCGTCGGCGACGTACCGGCCGTCCATGTTCTTCAGGGGGATGAAGATCTCCTGGCCCTCGCTGTAGTCGCTGGTCCAGGCAGTGGAGGCGTTCTCCACCCGCAGCTTCTGGTCGCGGCAGACGAAGTGCAGGTGGTCGTTGCCGAGCATGGCGCCCGGGAGGAGGTGGGCCTCGGTGAGGACCTGGAAGCCGTTGCAGATGCCGAGGACCGGCAGTCCGGCCTTCGCCTGCTCGATGACGGTCTCCATCACCGGCGAGAAGCGGGAGATGGCACCGGCCCGCAGATAGTCGCCATAGGAGAAACCACCGGGCAGCACCACGGCGTCGACCTGCTTGAGGTCCTTGTCCTTGTGCCACAGGGCGACCGGTTCGGCGCCCGCGAGGCGGATCGCGCGCTGGGTGTCCCGGTCGTCGAGACTGCCCGGGAAAGTGACGACGCCAATACGAGCGGTCACTTCACGGCCCCCGCGACTACGTCATCGGACTCGACCTTGACGGTGAAGTCCTCGATCACGGTGTTGGCGAGGAAGGATTCGGCAAGATCGTGAATGCGGGCGAGCGCGGCGTCGTCGACGGGCCCGTCCACTTCCAGTTCGAATCGCTTTCCCTGACGTACGTCGGAGATGCCGTCGAAACCCAGGCGCGGCAGTGCGCGCTGCACCGCCTGGCCCTGGGGGTCGAGGATCTCCGGCTTGAGCATGACGTCGACTACGACGCGTGCCACTGGCACTCCCGGTGTGTGGTGCTGAGCAGGTCCCTTCAGACTACCCGCACAAAATTTCTACGCGAGTAGACTTGTAGGAACCCACGTGACGGCGGTCACGACCGGCCATCGGGCGCGAGTGTTGTGAAAAGTTCTGGGAAAGTTCGGCGTTCCCCACTGGACAGCGGTATTGAACCGGGACACGCGAGAGATTTAGTCGGGGCTTCACTTCGCAATGCCCGGCACTGTACAAATGAATTGGCAACAGCCGATACTTTTCCGATAACAGGCGGACAGCCGACATCTCCGAACATCTCCGCATGCCCCGAAGGTCATGACGGAGCAGGTGGGCGCAGAGGTGTCGCACGAAGGGACCGATATTCGTGGCGCAGCGTGTCGTGGTCACTCTCTTTGACGACATCGACGGCTCGGAAGCGGCGGAGACGATCGCCTTCGGACTCGACGGCAAGTTCTACGAGATCGACCTGAACCAAGCCAATGCCAAGAAACTGCGTAAGGCGCTCGCGCCGTACGTGGAGGCGGGCCGCAAGCGGTCGCGGTCGGGCAAGGCGTACCGGCAGACGGAGGTCGCCCCCGACCCCGCGGCCGTCCGGGCCTGGGCCCAGGCCAACAAGATGGACGTGCCGGCGCGCGGCCGTATCCCCAAGAAGGTCTACGAGGCGTTCGACGCGGCCCAGTGACGAGCAGGGCAGGGCAGGCGCAGCGCCCGGGCGGGCGGGGCGCCGGGCGAGGCGGGCCCCGAAGGAGACCCCAGGGCCCGTCAGCGACCCCTGGACGCAGCCGACTTGCGCAACCCCCCTGTTGATCAGCTAATGTCTGGAGCGCGCCGAGGGGCGAGGCCGAAAGGCCGAGACCCACGGAGTGCATGCGGGTGTAGTTCAGTAGCAGAACATCCCCCTTCCAGGGGGAAGGCGCAGTGTGCGATTCCTGTCACCCGCTCCGCACCGCCGGTCCCGACCACTCTTGTGGATCAGGTAGGCTGGTGCTCGCACCGATCGGTGGGAGCCGGTCGGAGGCAATGCGGACGTAGCTCAGTTGGTAGAGCGCAACCTTGCCAAGGTTGAGGTCGCGAGTTCGAGCCTCGTCGTCCGCTCGGGAGTAAGACCCCGGTCCTCAGGGACCGGGGTCTTTTTCGTAGGCGGATCATCTATCGGTCGTCTGCGGATCGCCTTGCGCCTCGTGTGCGGATCGCCCACGAACCGCTTCTTGCATTTCGGCGGGTTCGAGGCGGTGGAGCAGGTGATCGAGGTGCGGCGGATCGCGCAGGAGGCGCAGCGCCGGGTCCGCGCCGTCCTAAGGGACTGCCGAGGGCCCGGCCTCGGGACCGAACTCGTCGGCACCCAGGGAACGTTGAGTGCTGCCGGGCTCCACTGCGAGGTGCGCGGACAGGCCGACGGGCTGGACGGTGGGGTGCGGTCGGCGCTGGGATGGGTGGTGCGGGAGGCGATGACGAGCACCTCGTCCGGGGCGCGCTCGCCGCGCCGCTCGCCCTGGAGGACGACCTGGTGATCGTCGCCGAGGCGGCGAGCGGGCCGGAGGCGCCGGCGATGGCACGGCGCACGAGCCGGACGTGGCCGTGCTCGATCTTCAGATGCCGGGCGCCCACGGTGTGAAGGTCGCCACATCCCTGCGGGCCGAACTGCCGGGCTGCCAGGTGCTGATCGTCACCCGCCACGGGCGGCCCGGCGACCTCGAGCGGGCCCCTGCGGCGGGGGCGGGGGGCTTCGTCCCCGGGACCGTCAGCACCCAGCGGCTCGCGGAGATCATCCGCACGGTGCACGCCTGGAACCCCCACCGCCGACCCCGAGTTGGCCGCCGACGCCATCTCCTCGGAGGACTCCCCGCTGACCGTGCGGGAGGCCGAGGTGCTGGAACCGGCCGCCGACGGGGCGTCCGTCGCGGAGATCGCCGAGCGGGCCGCGCTGCCGCAGGAGACCGTGCGCGGCTCCCTGTCGTCGGCCGCCTCGAGACTCGGGGCGGAGAACCGGCATGCGGTGGTGCGTCCCGCACACGAGCGAGGTTGGGTATAGTTGGCGTCGCGCCACGGCGCAATGCGGACGTAGCTCAGTTGGTAGAGCGCAACCTTGCCAAGGTTGAGGTCGCGAGTTCGAGCCTCGTCGTCCGCTCCAGTGAAGAGCCCCCCGGTTTCGCCGGGGGGCTCTTTCGTGTTCCGCGCCGCCCTATGACCAGCTGGTGCCCGTCAGGCGCTCGTACGCCTCCACGTACTTCGCCCGCGTCGCCTCCACCACCTGCTCGGGCAGCGGCGGCGGGGGCTGCTCGCTCCTGCGGTCCCAGCCGGACTCGGCCGACGTCAGCCAGTCCCGCACGAACTGCTTGTCGTACGACGGCTGCGCGCGGCCCGGCTGCCACTGGTCGGCCGGCCAGAAGCGGGAGGAGTCCGGGGTGAGCACCTCGTCGGCGATGACCAGGGCCTCCCCGTCGAAGCCGAACTCGAACTTGGTGTCGGCGAGGATGATCCCGCGCTCGCGGGCGATGTCGCGGGCCCGGCCGTAGACGGCGAGGGTCGCCTGGCGCAGCTGCGCGGCGGTCTCCGCGCCGACCTGGCGCGCCACCTCCTCGTAGGAGACGTTCTCGTCGTGCTCGCCGACCTCGGCCTTGGTGGCCGGGGTGAAGATCGGGGCGGGCAGTTCGGAGCCGTCGACGAGGCCCTCGGGCAGGGCGAGGCCGCACACCGTGCGGGAGTCGTCGTACTCCGCCAGGCCGGACCCGGTGAGGTAGCCGCGGGCCACACACTCCACCGGGACCATCCTCAGCGACCTGCACACGAGGGTGCGGCCGGCCCAGTCGGCGGGCGCCCCGTCGGGGACCTCGGTGCTGATGACGTGGTTCGGGACCAGGTCGGTGAGGCGGTCGAACCACCACAGGGACAGCTGTGTGAGGATGCGGCCCTTGTCGGGGATCTCGGTGGGCAGCACCCAGTCGTAGGCGGACATGCGGTCGCTGGCGACCATCACGAGGTCGCCCGCCTCGTTCTGGTACAGCTCGCGCACCTTTCCGGTGTGCAGGTGCACCAGGCCCGGAACCTGGATCGGCTCGGGCTTTTCTACGAATCCGGACACGGTTCCTCCCCGTGGTTCTGTCCAATGGTTCGATTCTCCCGTATCGGACACGGGACTCGGACAGCGGGTGGCGGGAGGGGCGGCCGGAGGGTCAGTCCCGTTTGCAGATGCGGTCGAGAAGGTTGGCCGTGGCGCGCTGGACGCGGGCGTCGACGTGGCCGGGGCGGTCCAGCGCCGGGGACCACGCGAACGTCCCCGAGGCGAAGACCAGGGCGCCGGACGGGGCCCGGTACAGGGACGTCTCCTGGTGGCGCAGGACGCCCTCGGTGTCGGTGTACGGGGAGTGCGCGAGCAGGATGCGGTCCTGGTGGTCGGGGAGCGGGGTGCGCGGGAAGTAGCGGTCGGCCTCGCCCGCGACCAGGCCCTCGATCTCGTCGCCGTCCTGCGCGCCGGTCGCCTCCCACAGCCAGTGGTCGGCGTTGCGGACGATCAGCGGATGGGGCTCGGGGACGCGCCCGGCGTACTGGATGCCCACCAGTTGCTGCTCGGGGCGGTCGATCTCCCGCCACAGCACCGGCCGGCCCGGGCCCCGGCGTTTGCGGCAGGTCAGCAGGCGGTCGGCGACGCCGGACGGGGAAGGGCCCAGCTCCACCTGCCAGTACATGGTGTTGGCGGAGAGGAAGACCAGGGACGTGCCGTGCTCGCGGGCGAGCTCGACGGTGCGGCGCATGGGGATCGACCAGTACTCGTCGTGGCCGGGGAAGACCAGGCCGCGGTAGCGGGTGGGGTCGACGCGGCCGGCGTGCAGGTCGCGGGCGTCGGCGTAGGCGACGTCGTAGCCGTAGCGCTCGGCCCAGCGGATGAAGTCGTAGGCGTGGCCGACGTGCAGCGGCAGGCCCGCGCCCGCGTACGGCCGGTCGAAGGAGACCGTGGTCGCCGCGTCCGCCTCGCCGAGCAGACGGCCGTCCTCGTCCCAGGCGTGGTAGAGGCTGGCGCCGGTGCGGCCGTCCTCCGGATAGAGGTTGTAGGCCTGCCAGGTGACGTCGGGCAGGAGCAGGAGCAGATCCGCCGGGTGGTTGTCGCGCACCGTGAAGGGGATGTGGGAGCGGTAGCCGTCGGCGGTGGTCAGCACGGCGACGTACGCGCCGATGCTCCAGTACGACGGGACCTGCAACCGCCAGGACAGCCACCAGTGGTGGCAGGAGACCGTGCGGTCGGCGGTGAGCGGCGGGGGCTGGACGATGCCGGACAGACGCGGGCTCGTGGTGATCTTCGCGGCGCCGTCGCCGTCGTAGTGGCCGATGCGGTAGATGTCCACGCTGAACTGCTGGGGCGGGTCGACGGTGATGTGGAAGTCGATGGCCTCGCCGGGCGTGACCGGACCGTTGGAGACGAAGCCCTTGATCTGGCGGCGCACGTCGTCGGCCGAACGGGGACCGCCGGCGGAGGAGCGGGGGGCGGGCACCCGGGGGGCGGTGGCGGTCGCGCCCCCGCCGGCCGCTCCGGGCGCTCCGGCCGCTCCCGGCACGCCGGTGGTGCCGGGCGTCGCGCCGGTCCCCGGCTGCGGGTCGACGTACCACGGGACGACCTGGCCCGTGTCGTCGAAGTACGTCTCGCTGCCGCGCAGCCAGGGGACGGGACCCTGGCCGAAGGGGTCCGTCACGGCGTGCGCGAGTGCTCCCGACTCCCAGCGTCGGATCCGCTCCGATCCCATGGCCGTTCCCCTCCCTCGTGCCCCCGTGACATGTGGTGCGGCAGTGCGGTCTGTCGTATGTCGTATGCGTTTGCCAGGTGCGTGAACGATCCCAGCACATCACATTACGCACGCATGCTGTCACTACTCGTTGCGAATTGACCGAAAGTGGAAGCCAGGGGTCCGGTAGAGCACTCGCGGCCGGGGCATCGCCCCAGGTCAGACGAGCCGTACGGGCTTTTCCGGACGTATGCCCGAATCGACCAGCCAGGTGCGCAGCGGGACCGGATCGCCCTCCTCGATCAGCGCGCGGACCTTGGCGCCGAGGTCGACGGCTCTCTCCCCGTTGATCAGGAGGGAGGGACCGTCGAGCCAGTCGAGGCCCGGAGTGGCGCCGGCGGTGTCCATCGCCGCGCAGCAGACCATGGCGGTGACGTGGTCGGCGAGGAGATCCCGGCCGGTGCGCGGCGGCTGGAGGGGGAACAGCGGGAGCGGGCCCTCGTCCCAGAGGGGGAGCGCCCCGGGGATCTGGCCGACGGCACCGGCTCCGGCTCCCGGGGGCGCCGTCCCGGGCACGGGCGCGGCGGCCTCCTCGCGGGCCAGCTCGGCGCTGAGCCCGGCCGCGAGCGCCGCACTCCGCTCGTTCGCCAGGTCGCCGTCCTCGCCTGGGTCGGGGTCGGGTGTGCGGTCGGGGTCGGGTGTGTGGACGGGGTCGGCGCTGTGACCGGTGCCGCCTGCGTGACCGGTGCCGCCTGTGTGGCTGGTGTCGGGTGCGTGCTCGGCGGCTGTCGTGGGCTCGGCGTTCCCTGCGGGCTCGACATCCCTCCCGGGCTCGGCGTTCCCTGCGGGTTCGGCGCCTCTCACGGGCTCGGTGTCCCTCGTGCCGTCGGTGTTCGCGGTGCGTTCGGCATTCGGGGGTGTGCTCTCGGCGTCCTCGGCCGTGGAAGCGGCCTGGCCCCGGACTGGGGGTGTCGGCGGGTGCGGGGCGAGGGTGGTGGCGGTGTGGCGGGAGGCGGTGGTGGGGGTGTGCGGCTGCGCGGACAGGTGGTCCAGGACGCGGGCCAGGGTCGGACCGTGGGGATCGGATGCCGGGGGGTTCGGGGAGCGGCGTACGCCGAGCGTGTCCAGCACCCGGTGGAGGCGGGCCGCGTCGGTGCGCCACTTGCGGTCGACGACCTCCTCCGGGTACTCGTGCCAGTCCACCGGGGACCAGTCCGGACCGTGCTCCGCCGGGCCGCCGTGGAACAGCCGCGCCGCCAGCAGTGAGGTGGCCTCGTCGACCACGCCGGGCTCCTCGAGCAGATCGCAGGCGGGACGCTCGCCGAGCCGGGAGGCGAAGCCCTCGGCCAGGCGGTCACGGCGGGACAGCTCGGTGAGGGCGGCCACGACGCCCGCGTCCAGCCGGGAGGGCCAGCGGCCCATGCGCCAGGCGGGGAGCGCGACCCGGGTCAGAAGCCGGTCCCAGCCGGCGTACGCCAGGCCCACCTGTTCCTGGGCGACGATTCTCAGGCCGTAGTCCACAGCCTGTGCACGCTCGGCGGCCGCGGCCGCCACCCCGCGCTCCATCTCGGCCGCGTACTCCCGGCAGCCGCGCAGGAGCAGCCGGGCCACCCAGCCGACGCCCGCGCACACCGCGCCGGTCAGGGGACGGCGGCCGGGAGCCGAGGTGACGGCCACCGCCGCGTCCAGACCGCGGACGAAACGCCGGGCCGCGGCTATGTCCGGGTGCGCCGAGGGTCCCGTACCGGCGACCACGGGGGCGAGGACGGCCCGCAGTTCTCCGACCCGCATCCACCACAGGAACGGCGAGCCTATGACGAGCACGGGCGCCGCCGCCGTACGCCGGGTGCGGGCCGAGGCCAGGCCGCGCAGCCCGTACGGCTCGCCGCGATCGTCGCGGCTGTCGCGGCCGGCGTCGGCATGGTGCCCGTGGGCGTGCGGGGGAGGGCCGTGGGCCGGATGGGTGCGGTCCTCCAGCCAGCTGTCGCAGTCCGGGGTGACCGCTATGGCGGACGGCGCCGGCACGTCGAGACGGTCGGCGAGGTCGCGCACCAGGCGGTACAGGTCCGGGGCGGACTCCTCGGGGATCGGGACCGTCGGGCTCATGGCGGGACGGGCGCGGGCGACGACGAGACCGATGCCGGCGGCGGCGAGCAGGACGACCACCGCGACGGCACCCACCACCCAGCGGGCGAGGTCCCAGCCCCTGCCGACGAGGTGACCGGTGGAGCCCCCGGCGAGGAGGATCACGGCGAGGGCGGCGGGCAGCAGGGCGACGGCCAGCGCCCGGCTGCGTACATGCAGCACGGCGAGGGCCCGGGAGCGCGCGGACTGCACACCGACCTCCACACCCATACCGGTCACGACCGGACGTCACCCCCTCCCGACTGTCCTGACTGCCCTGTGTTGCTCACTCCCCCACTGTGGCACCCGCCACTGACATCGCAATGCCGGTGGGCCAAGTGCCGGAACGCTTGCGCCGCACCCTAGTTGGGGCCCCGGCCTGCGTCAGCCGTATGGGCCATTGCTCACTCGATGGAATGGCTTTGGTCAGAGGTGGACGACGGACAGCAACACTCGGGCCCCGGATCGAGTCCGGGGCCCGAGTGTCGAGGGGCGCCTGGTGCACTGGGGTGAGAAGCGCCTGGTGATGCTGGTCTTGTGGGTGTTGTGGGTGTTGTGGGTGCTCGCGGTGGGCTACGCCCCGGCCGCCGCCTTCGCGGCGATGTCCGTGCGGTGCTGCGAGCCGTCGAGGCGGATGCGGTCCACGGCCGTGTACGCCCGCTCGCGGGCCTCGTTCAGGTCCTTGCCGCTCGCCGTCACGGACAGCACACGGCCGCCCGCGCTCACGACGGCGTCGCCGTCCCGCTTGGTGCCGGCGTGCAGCACGTACGCGTGCGGGGCGTCCTGGGCGGCCACCTCGTCGAGGCCGGTGATGGGGTCGCCCGTGCGCGGGGTGCCGGGGTAGTTGTGCGAGGCGACGACCACCGTGACGGCCGCGTCGTCGCTCCAGCGCAGGGGCTCCAGGTGGGCGAGATCGCCGGTGGCCGCGGCCATCAGGACGCCCGCGAGCGGGGTCTGGAGGCGGGCCAGGACCACCTGGGTCTCCGGGTCGCCGAAGCGGGCGTTGAACTCGATCACCCGGACGCCGCGGCTGGTGATCGCCAGGCCGGCGTAGAGAAGGCCGGAGAACGGGGTGCCCCGGCGGCGCATCTCGTCGACGGTGGGCTGGAGCACCGTCCGCAGGACGTCGTCCACGAGCTCGGGGTCGGCCCAGGGCAGCGGGGAGTACGCACCCATGCCGCCCGTGTTCGGGCCCTGGTCGCCGTCCAGGGCGCGCTTGAAGTCCTGGGCGGGCTGGAGCGGGACCACCGTCTCACCGTCGGTGACGGCGAAGAGGGAGACCTCGGGGCCGTCGAGGTACTCCTCGATCACCACACGGTCGCAGGCCGCGGCGTGCGACCGGGCCACCTCGACGTCGCCGGTGACGACGACACCCTTGCCGGCGGCGAGACCGTCGTCCTTGACGACGTACGGCGCGCCGAAGGCGTCGAGGGCTTCGGCGACCTCCTCCGGCGTCGTACAGACGTAGGAACGTGCCGTGGGTACGCCGGCCGCGGCCATCACGTCCTTGGCGAAGGCCTTGGAACCCTCGAGCTGCGCGGCCGCCCGGGAGGGGCCGAAGACCGGGATGCCCGCCTCGCGCACGGTGTCGGCGACCCCGGCGACCAGCGGCGCCTCCGGGCCGACGACCACGAGGTCGGCACCGAGCTCCGTGGCCAGCGCGGAGACGGCCGCGCCGTCGAGGGCGTCGACCGGGTGCAGCTCGGCGACCTCGGCGATGCCGGCGTTGCCGGGCGCGCAGTGCAGCGCGGTGACGTCGGGGTCGAGGGACAGGGAACGGCACAAGGCGTGCTCGCGGGCGCCGCTACCGATGACGAGGACCTTCACGGGGTCAGCCTAACGGCAGGAGGCGGGAGCGGTTTGTGCGGGTTGCCGAGGGCAGGACGGAGAGGCGTTCGTACGTTCCTCTGACGGGCGGCGCCTTCCGCCGGGGCGACGTCCCCTGCCGGGCGCCTTGGGCTGCCCGGCGTGCGGTGCGCGGCGCGTTGCACGGTGCGCGGTGTGCGCTGCGCTGCACGGTGGGCGGTGCGCGGTGCGCTACTCGGTCGTGTACTCCTCCACCACCGTGGCGCCCAGCTCCCGCACGATCAGCTCGTGTCCGGACAGGGCGGACTCGTCGAGGTCGGGGTCGTCGTCCTCGGGGATGTCGTCCTCGGGGGCGACAGGGGGCGGCTCGGGGGCGCTGGGCCGTGACGAGGGGGCCGCGGCGGGTGGGCCCGCGGCCGGACCCGCTGCCGCCGACGGCTGGACCTGTGGCGCGCCCGGTGCCGAAGAACCGGTGCCGCCCGAAGCGGCGGGCTGGGTGGCCGTCGCGGGCCGGGCCGCGACAGGCGCACCGCCGCCGTAGCCGCCGGCGGTGTGTCCGCCGCCTCCGCCGTACCCGCCGGTGGCCGCCGGGGCGGAACCCCCGCCGCCCGTCGGGTCGACGATCGCCTCGATCTTCCACTGCACGTGGAACTGCTCGGCCAGCGCCTGCCGCAGCACGTCCTCGCTGCCGTTGCTGACGAAGCTGTCCCGTGGCCCGGCGCCGGCGAAGCCGAGTTGCAGGGTCGTCCCGTCGAAGCCCGCGACGTGGGCGTACTGGTCCAGCATGATCCAGGTGACCTTGCGGCGGTTCTTGACCGCTTCCAGGATGTTCGGCCACAGCTGCCGCGGGTCGAGCCCGCCGGAGACCGGACCGGACGCCTGGGGACCGGCGGCGGGGGCCTGAGGGCCGGGGGCGGAGGGTGTGGGCGCGGTGGGAGCGCCAGTGGGGGCAGGGGCGGGCGAACCGCTCGCCGGCCGTCCCGCCCCGGGCGCGGCAGCGGTCGGCCAGCCTCCGGGACGCCGCGCACCGCCCGCGGGTGCGGCTGTGGGCCAGGCGCCGGGCGCGGAGGCGGCAGACCCCGAGGCCGGCGGAGCACCGGGCGCGGGCGACCCCTGAGGGCGGTCACCGACGACGGGCGTGGGCGCGGAAGCAGAGGCAGAGGCAGAGGCAGAGGCAGAAACAGGAGCAGGAGCAGGAGCAGGAGCAGAGTCGGGTCCGGAAGGAGGCCCGGCGACAGGCCCGGGAGGGGGCACCGCAGGCAACGCACCGGTACCACCGTCCCCGGCGCCACCAGCACCCACAGCACCGGCCCCGGGACCACCCGTCCCGGCCCCGGAAGCCCGCACCGCCGCCCGGGCCGCGGCGGCGCCGCCGCCGGGCGGCACCGGTGCGCCGGACCCGCCGGTGACAGCGGCAGCCCCTGGATGGGCCTCGGGACCGGGCACGTACCCCATGGCGGGCGCGCCCGCGCCCGTGCCGGTGCCGGTGCCGGTGCCCGCGCCCGCGCCCGCGCCCGCGCCCGCGGAGAAGCTCACACCGCGCTCGAGCCGGTCGAGGCGGGCCATCACGGACCGCTCGTCGCCGTAGGCGGCGGGCAGCAGCACACGGGCGCAGATCAGCTCGAGCTGGAGGCGCGGCGAGGTGGCGCCGCGCATCTCGGTCAGACCCTCGTTGACGAGGTCGGCGGCGCGGCTCAGCTCGGCGGCGCCGAAGGAGCGGGCCTGGGCCTGCATCCGCTCGACGGCGTCGGCCGGGGCGTCGATGAGCCCCTTCTCGGCGGCATCGGGTACGGCGGCGAGGATCACCAGGTCCCGCAGCCGCTCCAGCAGGTCGGCGACGAACCGGCGAGGGTCGTTGCCACCCTCGATCACACGGTCGACGACCTCGAAGGCGGCGGAGCCGTCCCCGGAGGCGAAGGACTCGACGACGGAGTCGAGCAGTGAGCCGTCGGTGTACCCGAGGAGCGAGGTGGCCATGGCATAGGTCACACCGTCCTCACCGGCACCGGCGAGCAGCTGGTCCATGACGGACATGGAGTCACGCACCGAGCCGGCACCGGCCCGTACCACCAGGGGAAGCACCCCGTCCTCGACGGGGATGTCCTCCTTGTGGCACACCTCACCGAGGTAGTCCCGCAGGGTCCCCGGCGGGACCAGCCGGAAGGGGTAGTGATGGGTCCGGGAGCGGATGGTCCCGATGACCTTCTCGGGCTCGGTGGTGGCGAAGATGAACTTCAGGTGCTCCGGCGGCTCCTCGACCACCTTGAGCAGCGCGTTGAAACCGGCCGACGTGACCATGTGGGCCTCGTCGATGATGTAGATCTTGTACCGGCTGCGCGCGGGCCCGAAGAAGGCCTTCTCCCGCAGGTCACGGGCATCGTCCACACCGCCGTGCGAAGCGGCGTCGATCTCGATGACGTCGATGGACCCCGGGCCGTTCCTCGCCAGGTCGCGGCAGGACTCGCACTCGCCGCAGGGCGTGGGCGTCGGCCCCTTCTCGCAGTTCAGACAGCGGGCGAGGATCCGCGCACTGGTCGTCTTGCCGCACCCGCGCGGACCGCTGAACAGGTACGCGTGATTGACCCGGTTGTTCCGCAGCGCCTGCTGCAGCGGGTCGGTGACATGCTCCTGCCCGATGACCTCGGCGAAGGACTCCGGGCGGTAGCGGCGGTACAGCGCGAGAGACGACACGCATACGAGGTTATAGGCGCCCACTGACAACCGGCCGTGGACAACCGACCCGGCCGGACGGCTCGGCCCCGACCCCACACGCCACGACCCCCGGGGCACCCCCGGGAACGCAAGCGCCCCCCACGCACCCGCCAGAGCCGACCTACCCTTGCTGCCTTCCGGCCCTGGGGGAGTTCAGTCAGATAGCGCCGCGTGAGGGGCTCCCGAAAGAGTACCCGATCCCGGCGGCGAGGAACGAGTTCGCGAGCACTCCTCTCGGTCATGTAATGTTTCCGGCGGAGGATTCGCCTAGAGGCCTAGGGCGCACGCTTGGAAAGCGTGTTGGGGGCAACCCCTCACGAGTTCGAATCTCGTATCCTCCGCCGGTTCAGAGGGCCGGGTCACGAAAGTGGCCCGGCCCTCTGGCGTTCGTCCGGCCCGGTTTCCGTCTCGGTCGGGTTCTCGGGCGGCTCCGGGCGCCTCCCGGAGGGCGCCTCCGACTTCCTGGGCGACCTCGCTGGAGCATGACTCCGGTCACATGCAGACATCGGGCGCGCTCCGAAATCGCCCAGCGGGGCGGACGAGGGCCCCGGCCGGAATCCGGTCGGGGCCCTCGTCGTGTGCGGTCTGTCTCCTCAGCTTGCCCGGGTGGCCGCGGAAGTGGATCCCGGCTTCGGCTTGGCCGCTTTGGGGGTGGTCGAGGTGGTTGCGCTGGGTGGTGTGGGGGAGGGGTCGGGCTGGGCGGGCCGGCTCACGCGGTGGCGGGGGGTCGCGCGGCGGGGCGGGCGGGTCAGGGTGATCTGGCGGACCAGCTGCTGGAAGCAGGCCAGGGACGCCAGGCCCGGCAGGGCGGCCGCCGACATGTCGACGAGCGTCCGGGGCGCCTGCACCACGCACAGCAGCATCGCGATGGACGAGAAGAGCAGCACCACGCACCAGGAGTGGACGGCGCGGCGCTGGTGCAGCGCGGCGCGCAGGACGGAGAGGGACGCCACCAGCCAGGGGCCGTACACCAGCAGGGGCCACCAGGACGCGATGCCCTCGTGCATGCGGGGCACCGCGACGATGCGCAGCGGATCGTAGGCGACCATGCCGCCGAAGAAGCTCACCGTGGAGGCGATCACCGCGGCGAGGGCGGCGATGAGATGACTGGCGGTGCGCAGCATGTTCGGACGCCTGCGTTCACGGACCTTTCGGTGGCCGCGGGAGACGTCCCTCAGCGGAGGCAGTTCCGCCGTGATCTCCTGAAGGTTCTCCAGGGGGGTGTTCCCGGTTTTCGCGGCGGGCGCGCCGGGCTCGGGCTCGTCCCGGGTCGTGGGAACCGTCGGCCGCTGCTGCTGCTCCATCGCGTCCTGGAGCATGAAGGCCAGTTCCTCGGCGGGGTCCCAGGCCGAGTCCGGCGGCACCAGGGGTCCGGCGAAGAACTGCGTCGGCGCCCGGTGCCGGCCGGTGCCGCGCCCTGTTTCACTTCCGCCAAATCCGCCGGTATACGGGTAATCATTCCGCGCATCGCCGGTCTGTGGGTCGTCGGCATACGGGTAATCGGTGGAATATCCGGGACGTCGGTCGATACGTTCGTCATACATGAAATGACCCGGCTATTCCGGTCGCGGCACGGCGGACCGGCCTTCCGGGCCCACCCAGCGGCGGGCGAGGTCGGCTTGCAGCGCGCTGATCGCGTCCAGGAAATCCCGCAGCAGCGGTTCGGTCACCTCGAGCGCGACCGGGAGATCTCCCCTGGTCAGGGTGCCATTGACGGTGCCCGGCGCATGCACGGGCGCGGGCAGGTAGGTGTAGGGCCCCAGCGCGACCGCGCATCCGGCACTCGCGTTCTGTCGCTCGCGGCCCGCGAACAGACCGAAGTACCCTTCCCTGGTTGCCTTAGTCATATCCCAACTAACGCCACCCGACTTCCCCGGATGCGCGGCAAACGGGTGAAGGAATTCCCCGGCCAGGCCTATATGTGCGATCGAATGGTTCATCCGCCCGTCCGGCCGGAGAGGTCCGCGTCCGCAGCACGGCAACGCAATTTCGCGATATCGACCCCAACGCATTGGAATATTCAAAGTTACGGGAGGAGAAGAAGAGAGTCCCCGGTCGGGCCAACCAACCGGGCGAGACACCCCCTGGCGCAGGATCCGCACCGTCCCTAGCGCAGGATCCGCACCGTCCGCGACCCGCTCGCCTGGTCCAGTTCCGACACGCGCACCGTCGCCTTCGCGGTCCAGGCGCCGGGGATCGGGAGGTTGAGGGAGTCGGTGCCCCAGTAGCCCCCCTTGTCGGTGAGCCGGGCGTCGATCGGGCCGATCTTCTGCGCCGGCAGGGACAGCGAGAGACGGAGTTCCGGGACGGTGGACAAGCCCCCGTCGGGGCCGAACACCACGGCCTCCACGGCGTTCTGGCCGACGCGGCCCGGTTCCAGTGTGATCTGCACGGTGCCACGGCCACCGGGCGTGCCGGTGTCGAACGGGATCATGGTGACGGAGGCGCCCGGGATCCCTGCGGCGGGTGCGGTTCCGGCCGCCTCGGCGGCGGCCCGGCCCGGCAGCGTGCCGCTCAGCACCGTACTGATCACCAGCACCGCGACGGCCACCGCGACCTCGGCGAGCACCGAGCGCCGCAGTGCGCGCAGTGCGCGCAGGCAGCCGTCCGGTGCGGGGGACGGGCAGGGAGAGGATGTGCCGAACGGCGCGCCGGCAGGTGGGACCGCCAGCGGGGCCAGCGGGGCCGAGGACGAGACTGTCTGTGGCGCTGTCGTCCGCGCCGTCGGGTGCGAGGGGCCACCGACCGGCTCCGGGGTCCGTTCCTGTACGGTCTCGCTCCCGGTCGCTGCCGTTCCCGCGTTCCCCGCACTTCCGGCAGTGCCCACGTTTCCCGCACTTCCGGCAGTTCCCGCGCCTCCCGCACTTCCGGCAGCTCCCGCGCTTCCCGCACTTCCCGCCGTCCCCGCCGCCGTCACCAGCCGTGCGGTCCAGCGGCGCGAGCCGCCCGCGGCGGCCAGCAACAGCACCACGGCGGCGAGTTTGGCCAGCAGCAGCCGCCCGTACGTGGTGTCGGTGAGCGCGGTCCAGGAGCCGAGGCCGCGCCAGGACTGGTAGACGCCGGTGACCACGAGGACGGTGACAGCGAGGAACGCGATACGGGAGAAGCGGGCCACCGTCCCGGTGAGCCGGGGATCGTCGCCGGCGCCGCTCTCGGGAGCCGGGTCCGCCGTCGCCCGCTGGAGGGTCGTCAGCAGCGCCGTCAGGCCGCCCAGCCACACGGCCATGGCCAGCAGGTGCAGCACCGAGGACGCCATCGCCGCCGGAACCTGGATGCCGGCCGAGGCGTGTTCGGACGCGGCCCAGGTCAGGGCCAGGGCGAGCGCCAGGGCGCCGCCCGTCGCCGGCGTCGCGCGCGACGGGCCGCGTCGGGACAGCCGTACGAGGAACACCGCCACCGGTGCGAGCAGGGCCAGGCGGGCCAGCAGCACCAGGCCCGGGCGGCCGGTCAGTGTGCGGGCCAGGGCCGCGGGGTCGAGCGCCGAGGCCGGACCGGCGGCGGTCTCGTACGGGGCCCGCAGCGCCAGCAGGACGACGGTGGACGCCAGCAGCGTCCACCAGCCCGCGACCAGCGGCCGGCGCAGCGGGCCAGGGTCCGGCGGGCGGCACAGCAGCACGAAGGCCGTCGTGCCGATGAGCAGGGCGGCGGCGCCGTAGGCGACGTAGCGGGCGAGGTCCCAGAGAGCGCCGGTCGCCGGGTTCTCGTCGGGGCCCGTGTCGACGGCGGCCGAGGTCGGGGACGGCTTCCCCACGGAGAAGGTGAAGGCGCCGGAGACCGGGTGGCTGTCCGCCGACACCACCCGCCAGGCCACGGTGAACGTGCCCTGGCCCAGCCCGGCCGGGAACGCGACCTCGGCCGTGTCCGCGTGGCCCGGCGCGTGCCGGGCCTCGGCCGTGTGCACCCGCCGGCCGTCGGGGCCGAACAGGCGGAAGGAGTCGTCGAGCAGGCCCACGGACTCCGAGAAGGTCAAGGTGACGGAGGCCGGGGCGGTCCTGAGGACGGTGCCGTCGGCGGGGTCACTGGAGCGCAGGACCGCGTGGGCCGAGGCGGGCGCCGCACCGCCGAGGAGGAGCAGGAGCAGTACGGCGCCGAGCACCACCGACCGTCGCGACATCCGTCGCACCATCCGTCGCACCAACCGTCGCGCCGAGCCTCGGGTCACGTCACTTCTCCGTTGTGGGACTTGCCGGCCTTCCGATACGTACGGGCGCGGACGGCGCATCGCTCACCGGTCGGTGACGGGCCTCCCTCCGGCCTCCGGGAAGGCCGTCTCCCGGGAAAGGAAGGCGAGTTGGGCGCGCTTCTCCGGCAGGTACACGTCGGGCAGGTCGATCTCCGGCAGGACGACGACCGGTCCCCGTTCGAACCCCTGCCGCAGGAAGCGGGCGATGGCCTTGTCGTTGCGCACGTCAGGGTCCACCACGATCCGCCTGCGGTCCAGACCCAGCAGGAGGTGGGTGAGGACGGCACGCAGCAGCGCCGCCGTCCAGCCGGGGCGGTGGCCGTCCGCACCGGCCGGGGCGAGCAGCAGGTGGACGCCTATGTCACCGGGGCGGACCGGATAGCACTCGCTCACGCGGTCGGCCTCCGGCTCGTACGTCTGGAGCAGGGCGGCCGGGATGCCGTCCTTGACCACCAGGAAGGCGTGGTGGGTGTCCAGGGTGTCCATGTGGGCGTAGACGTCCGCGGCCTGGCTTCGCGTCAGGCCGGTCATGCCCCAGAAGGCGGCGCGTTCCTCGCTCACCCACCGGTGGACGGTGCCGGCGTCGGCGTACGGGTCCAGGGGAAGGACGCGGACGGTGCCGAAGCCGTCGACGACCTGCTCGTGGACGGCTTCGCGCTCGGAGGCGTACGGCACGTACGGCTCTGGGGTCGTCACAGGTCGGTCTCCTTCGTCAGGCGGGCCCAGTCGGTGACGACCGGAACGAGGTCTCCGGCGGTCCACAGGGGGAGCTGGTCGTGGTGGTGGGGTGCGCCGGGCACGCCGTCGGCGCCGAGCGGCACCACCCAGCGGCTGTTCTCGCGGTCGGCGAGGTCCCAGACGTAGCGGGCCACCGGCCCGCGCGCGGCGAGATCGGTCAGCCCCGGCACGGCGGAGGTGCACAGCACACAGTCGTGGTCGCCGGCCAGGCCGGGTTCGTCGTACGGCGCTCCGGCGTCCGTCAGTGCCCGCCAGGCGGCGAGGCGGTGCCGCTCCCCCCACGTCGTGGCGGGCCGGGCCGCCACCTCCTCCACGGCCGCGCGGACGATCGCCGGACGGTCGATGCCGTACAGCTCCTCCGCCCCGAGCAGGTTCTCGAGGGCGTGTCCGACGCGCGGGACGAGGGCCAGCCAGGGGAGGAACACCTCCGGGTATGCGGGCGGTTCGGCGAGCGCGGCGAAGACGGGGTGGGCGGCGAGCCCCCGTACGACGGCCGTACGCACCGCCGCGTACGCCCCCGCGTCCTCGCTGCCCGCGTCCATGTGCCGGTCCCAGCGAAGGAGGCGGTCGCGCAATCGGCCCGCCGCCGGGGACACACCGTCCAGGGCCGCCAGGTGGTCGAGCAGCGGCGCGGCGGAGGCGAGGTGGGTGTCGGTGTGGATCGCCGGCATGTCGTCGGCGGACCATACGGCGCGCTCGGCGAGCAGGGCGCGGATGCGGTCGGCGCGGTGCGGCGGGGCGAACTCGACGCCCAACGGGGCGGCGGGGCCGCGCTGGTTCGCCATCACGGCGACGCCGTCGGCCAGTCCGGCGCGGGGCGGCTCGTGCCAGCCCTGCCAGTCGTGGCCGGGTTCCCAGGCCGGAACCGGGCGCAGACGGTTGTCCGGGGCGCGCAGCGGTACCCGTCCCGCGACCCGGTGCAGCACGTCTCCCTCGGTGTCGGCGGCCAGGACGACGTTGACCGGCTCGGCCCAGGCGTCGAACGCCCGGTCGACGTCCCCGACGCGGCGAGCGCGCAAAAGCGGCAGCAGCGCACCGAACCCGAGATCACCGGTCACGCGGGGCGGGTAGCGAAGGCTGAGGGCGACGGGGTGCGCGAGGGGATCTTCCGGGCGGGGGCGGTCACCCGATTCTTGGACGCCGTCCCGGCGGCCTGGTCGGGCTCGGCAGTCCGGTCGGGCTGGGCGGTCCGGTCGGGCCGGTCCCTGGAAGCCGCTCAGGTCCTCCAACCCGCCCAAGCCCTCCAGCCCGCCCAAGCCCTCCAGCCCGCCCAAGCCTTCCGGGCCGCCCGCGATCACGGGGCCGCGGCCGGTCTCGACGATCTCCACCTCGACCGGGGCCTCGCCCGCGATCTCGACGGTCTCCGTGTGACGGGTGGCGCGCCGCCAGGTGCCGTCGGGGCCGAGCGCCTCGATCCCGGCGCCTGTGCGGCGCAGGCGCTCCCGGTAGAGGTCCTGGTAGTCGGCCATGGCGTTGGTGATGGCCCAGGCGACCGTGCCGGTGTGGCCGAAGTGGGCGATGCCCGGGACGCCCGGGACGGCGAGGCCCACCACGTCGAACTCCGGGCAGGCCAGGCGTATCTGCTGGTAGACCCCGGGATCCTCGACGAAGCGGTGCGGGTCGCCGGCGATCAGCGCCTGCCCGGTGACCGTACGCGCTCCGCTCACCAGCCAGCCGTTGCTGCCGGAGGTCCCGGGACCGTCGGTGGCGAACAGCGCGACCGCTCCCGGCCCGAGACGGCGTACGGCGTGCTCGCGCCACAGCTTGGCCGGGAAGCCTGCGAAGAGGATGTGCGTGCCGAGCCAGACGCCGAGCGGATGCCAGGGCTCCCAGTGGCCGGGGGCGAGGCCGGTCCTGGCGAACTCCGGGGCGCGCCGGGCGCCCTCGGCGAGCCCCTCGTTGACGCCTTCCGTGTACGCCCGCACCCAGTCGGCCGTCTCCGGGTCCTGTCGCTCCAGGGCCGCGAAACAGCGCCGTGCGGTGTCGGCGAGGCGGGCGCGCCGGGCGAAGAGGTCCCAGGCGAGGGCGGTGGCGCCGAGGAAGGACGCCGAGGTGCCCTGCGCCCGGTGCCGCTCGACCTCGAGCTGCCAGGCGCGGTCCAGGGCGGTGACCCGGCCCTGGGCCCGGGCGAGGGCGCGGGGGCCGTCGGCGCGCAGGTGCGGAATGCCCCAGGCGTCGCGGTGGACCTCGGCGGTCGTCGTGTGCATTCCACCCACCCCAATCTGATCAGGTTAGGCTAACCTAACCGAGCCTCGAGGGTGGCGGAAACGGGGGTGCGTCACGACAGCCGCCCGGCTGCCGCCCGGCCGCGGAACGGCTGCCGCCCGACTGCGGCCCGACTGCGGCCCGGCTGCGGCACGGCGTCCGACGGGCGATCATCGGGGCATGGACGTGACCCTGCACCTCGCCCAGGACCCCGAGGCCGACGAGCTCCTCGGCCGCAGTCCGCTCGCCGCGCTGGTCGGGATGCTGCTGGACCAGCAGATTCCGATGGAGTGGGCGTTCAAGGGACCGGCCACGATCGTCCGGCGCATGGGCACCGTGGACCTGGACGCCCACGAGATCGTGGCGTTCGAGCCGGAGACCTTCGCCCGGCTCCTGTCGGACAAACCGGCGGTGCACCGCTATCCGGGGTCGATGGCCCAACGGATCCAGGCGCTGTGTCACTACCTGGTCGAGCACTACGACGGCGATCCCGAGGCCGTCTGGCGGGACGTGGACAGCGGCCCCGAACTGCTGCGCCGACTCGAGGAACTGCCCGGCTTCGGCAAGCAGAAGGCGCAGATCTTCCTCGCGCTGCTCGGCAAGCAGCTCGGTGTGCGCCCGGAGGGCTGGCGGGAGGCCGCGGGGCCGTACGGCGAGCCGGAGTCCTTCCGGTCCGTCGCGGACATCACCGGGCCCGAGTCGCTGGCCAGGGTGCGGGCGTACAAGCAGGAGCTGAAGGCCGCCGCCAAGGCGTCCGGGAAGGCCAAGACGTCACCCAAGGCACCGAAGCCTTCCGACCGGTGACCACCGGAGCCGACCGCCGAAGTCGCCGGCCCGGGTCAGTGACCGGAGTCAGCGGCCGGAATCAGTGACCGGAGTCGGCGGCCGGAGTCAGCCGAACGGACCGTCAGCGGTGGCGGCCCGGCCGAGCCCGTTCCCAGCATGGAGCATGAGCGAGCCACCGAGCGGCGGCCCGGAAGGGCCGGGGTACGACGACCGCCACGTCCACGCGGCACGTGAGGCACGGGATGCCCGGTCCGCGCCGTCGCAGGCGTCCGCGCCGCACTCCGCACCGCCTCACGAAACACCTCACGAACCGCCGTTGGAAGGACCCCTGCACTTCCTCTCCCGCACCGCCTGGCAGGCCGTCCTCGTCACCGGCGTCGCCGCCCTGATCCTGGGCATCCTCGTGCTGCTGTGGCCCGGTGCCTCGCTGGTGGCCGCCGGAGTCCTCTTCGGCGTCTATCTCGTGGTCAGCGGAGTGCTCCAACTGGTCTCGGCCTTCGGCACGCACCGGACGACCTCGCTGCGCGTGCTGGCCTTCGCCAGCGGCGCCCTGTCGATCCTGCTGGGCCTGTTCTGCTTCCGCGGCGCGATGCAGTCGATCCTGCTGCTCGCCCTGTGGATCGGCATCGGCTGGCTGATCCGCGGCATCACGCAGACCATCGCCGCCGTCCACGACCGTACGGCTCCCGCGCGCGGCTGGCAGATCTTCCTCGGCATCGTCACCTTCGTCGCCGGGATCGTGCTGATCGACTCGCCGCTGGAGTCGGTCGCCGTGCTCACGTTGGTCGGCGGCTGGTGGCTGGTGGTGGTCGGCGTCATGGAGATCGTCACCGCCTTCCGCGTCCGCCGCCACGCCGAGAACGTCCCGCATCAGCTGTGAACGCCGTCGACCGCCGCCCGCGGGATACGCCGTGCGGGCGGTTCGGCCGGTCCGCGCGGTGAACGGCGTACGGACGCCGGGGACATGACCGACGTGAGCACCGCACCCGCCGCACCCGCCGCACCACGCACCGCCCACACGACCGGCCGCGTCGGCCGCGAGGGCCGCACGGGTCACGTGGGCCGCATGGACCGCATGGACCGCGTGGACGGCACGGGCCGCACCGGCCGTCGTCCGGTGCGCCCCGCGCGGAGCCGGACCGCCTGCCCGCGGGTGCTCGTACTGCTGCTCGCCCTTCTGATGCCCGGCGGGCCCGTCGCGGCGTACGGGGTGTACGGCTCGTACGGGACGTACGCGGTGCCCCTCGCGGCGGCGGCCGGCGGCGACGCACCGGTCGGGACCGGCGTGCCGGGCTGCGCCGTCGCCGAGCACGACACCCCCGGCTCCGCACCGCGCACCTCGGTGCGCGGCACCGTGCGCGTCGGTGGACCGCCCCTGCGGCCCGCACCCCCGTCCGCGCCGGTACCCGCGGACGCGGCGGACCGCCCCGCCCATGCGCGCGTGCCCTCGCACCCCCCGTACCGCCTGCACGCGCTGCGCTGCGTGGTCCTGCGCTGCTGAGCCGGCCGGCACACCTGCCCCCGGTCGGTTCACCAGCAAGCTCGGCCGGCTCGTCACGCCCGGTCGAGCACGTCCAGGAAGCGAAGTACAGCCATGTCCGTCGATCCGTACGCGGTCCTGCGCGCCCTCGTGCGCGCGGAGGCCGCCCGCAGCACGCCCAAGCCCCCGCAGCCGCCGGTGAAGGAAGCTCACCGGCGGGAACCCCGTCGGCCGGAAGCCGTTCGGCCCGAGCCGGGCGAACCCCGGCCGCCCGCCGCCTCCGATCCCGAGCGCGGCTGACCGTCGAACGGTCGAGCCGGGTGCCGGGACGGCGGGCGGTCCCGGCACCCGGCTCACCCGGCGCCCGGCTCGACGTGACCATGGTCCCGGTTCGCCCGGGTTTGCCGCGGCAATTCCAGCGCCGCACTGCGGCGGCGAGGCTGCGCCCGGAAGGTCTTGACCGGTAGGCTTTCCGTGTGATCTTCAAGCGCATCGGAAACGGCCGGCCGTACCCCGACCACGGCCGGGAAAGCACCCGGCAGTGGGCGGACGTCGCGCCGCGCCCGGTCCGCCTCGATCAGCTCGTGACCACCAAGCAGCAGCTCGACCTGGAGACCCTGCTGGCGGAGGACTCGACCTTCTACGGCGACCTCTTCGCGCATGTCGTGAAGTGGCAGGGCGACCTGTATCTGGAGGACGGCCTGCACCGCGCGGTCCGGGCGGCGCTGCAACAGCGCCAGGTGCTGCACGCACGCGTGCTCGAACTGGACTGACTCCGACCGGGCCGAGTCCACGGTGCTCATCGTCGGCGGACACCGGCCATTCGGTGACGGCTTGGACCTTTCGGGTTCTGCTGAGCCGTATCCAATGATCATCTAGTAGGAATCGCCGCTCCCGCGCACTACGCTGCGCCCATGAGCATGCTGACGCCCCCCGGCATGGGCGGGCAGTACCGGATCACGGGGAACAAGTACCCCCGAATGCGCAGGCCCCGGCGGCACGGCAGGCTCGTGCTCCTGGTCGTCGCCTCCGCCGCCGTGCTCGGCGTGATCGGGTGGGGCACGCTTCAGCTCATCGACGTCTTCACCGGCGGCAAGAAGGCCTCGGCGGCCGGCGGCGGGACGCACTGCGCGACCGACGCGGCGGCCAAGTCCGGGCCGTCGCCGGCCGGCACCGCCCGGGCGCTGCCCAAGCCGGGCCAGATCACCGTCAACGTCCTCAACGCCACGGCCCGCAGCGGACTCGCCAAGCAGACCGCCGACGAGCTGAAGAAGCGCGGCTTCCGCATCGGCCAGGTGGGCAACGCGACCAAGGAGTTCGACAAGAAGATCAAGGGCTCCGGGATACTGCTCGGCCCGGCGTCGGCCCTCAACACCTCGCTGCCGGTGCTCGCCACCCAGCTCCCGGGCGCCGAACGCCGCACCGACACCCGCAAGGGCACCGACGTCGACCTGATCATCGGCGACGGTTTCAAGCAGCTGGCCCAGAAGCCGGCCGCCGACAAGGCCCTGGCCGCCCTGAACGCGCCGCAGCCGGCAGCCACCGCGAAGAAGGGCTGCTGAGCGAACGCCGGCCGCCGATGCGTAGGCGGCCGGCCCGGCCTCCGTACGGCGGTCGGCCCGGTCTCCGTAAGGCGGGTCGGCCCGGTCTCCGTAAGGCGGGTCGGCCCGGTCTTCGTAAGGCGGCCGGACCGGCCGTCCGGCCGCGCCTCGGCTACTCGGCCGCCCCGTACATGCGGTCGCCCGCGTCGCCGAGGCCGGGCACGATGTAGCCGTGCTCGTTGAGGCGTTCGTCGACCGACGCCGTCACGACCGTCACCGGGGTGCCCGCCAGGTCGCGTTCCATCACCGCGACGCCCTCGGGAGCGGCCAGCAGCACCACCGCGGTCACGTCGTCGGCGCCGCGCCTGATCAGCTCCTGGATCGCCGCGACCAGCGTGCCGCCGGTGGCGAGCATCGGGTCGAGGACGTACACCTGACGGCCGGAGAGGTCCTCCGGCATGCGCGTGGCGTAGGTGGAGGCCTGCAGAGTCTCCTCGTTGCGGATCATGCCCAGGAAGCCCACCTCGGCGGTCGGCAGCAGCCGCACCATGCCGTCCAGCATGCCGAGCCCGGCCCGCAGGATCGGCACCACCAGCGGGCGCGGGTGGGAGAGCTTGACGCCGGTGGTCTCGGCGACCGGCGTGTTGATGTCGACCTGTTCGGTGCGCACGTCCCGGGTCGCCTCGTAGGCGAGCAGGGTGACCAGTTCGTCGGCGAGCCGGCGGAAGGTCGCGGAGTCGGTGCGGCGGTCGCGCAGCGTGGTGAGCTTGTGGGCGACCAGGGGGTGGTCGACGACGTGGAGACGCATGAGCCAACAGTAACCGGGCCCCGAACCGGGTCGCCCGCCACCACCTGGGGGCCCGTCCGCCGCCCGGTCCCGCCCTTCGCGGCACCGTCCGCCCGCTCCCTTCCGCGCTGTTGTGGCGTCCAACCCGCCGTCCGAGGGAAAGTGGGAGGGACGGAACCCAAGGTCGTGAGCCCATGCCCGGCCGGCGGTCCCGCGAGGATCCGGCGCCGAACACCGCGGACGACGAGCGCCGTCGGCGCCGCGCGTCGTGCTCGTAGGCCACTGTTCCGCCCGGTTCCGCCCGTAGGCCACTGCGGGGAACCCGGGAGAACACGCGTGGCACGGGGAAGAGAACTGGGGCAGCACACAGAAGGAAGAAGGCCGACACCGCGAGGAAGAAGGCCGACACCAGCGCCGACGCTCCGGGGCGGCCGCGCGTGCCCGCCGGGCAAAGCCGCGTACGATCCGCAGGTGGCGGCAACGAGTGTGCTGGTGAGTGCTTTACCGACGGACGACAAAACAGCCGGACACAGGGAGTCGAAGACATCCCCTGAACGCCTTGTTTCTGCCACGATTCCGAGTGGGTGGGGCTCGGAGCCCAGCTCTCTCCGCCCAGAACCTCCGCCGGGGGGACCCCCAACCGGCACGCCTATGACCAGTGGGAGAGTCACGGTGTACTTCGCCGCACTGCTCGCGCGCACCGAAGACGGGTGGGAAGCGAGCGACACAGAGCTCGACGATGTGGAGACGCTGTCCGACCTGGCCGACCTGGCCCGGGAAGCCTCGGCCGAGGACGACACGGTGCTCGTCCTCATCGAGCAGGAGGACGCGTGGTTCGGCGTCGTCCGCGTGGACGGCGAGGACGACCCTCGTATCTACGTCTCGGACGCCGCCGCCGCTGCCCGCAGTTCGTACGGCGAGATCCTGCTCACCGACGAACTGCTCGGCCGGGAGCCCGGTGACGACGTCCCCGATCTGGACTCCCTCGACCTCGACGGCACGGAGGACGGCGAACCGGCGTCCGCCGAGGACGACGAGGAGGAGGCCGTTTCCGTCGAAGCCATCACACACAGCCCGCTGGGTGACGGTGAGATCCTCGACGACCTGGGCGTCAGCGAGAAGGAGCTGCGCACCCTGGCCGCGGAGGACGCGCTGAGCGCGATCGCCGAGGCCCTGGGCGCCTCGGAGGTGCTGGAGACCGTCCGCTGACCCCGCAGGAGACACCGGACACGACCGGCACACCACCCGGGCCGGCCGGCGCATCCGGGCCGCCCGGCGCCGGCGGCAGGCCCCATGTGCCGCCCGCCGCCCCGGGCACATCCCATGTGCCCGGCGCTCCCGGCGCGCCCCATGTGCCCGGCGCCCCCGGGTCGCCCCGCGTGCCCGACCCCGTCCGCGATCCCTGGCGGGACGCGATGCGGCTCGCCCTGCGCGAGGCCGAGGCGGCCGTCCGGGGCGGGGACGTCCCGGTCGGTGCCGTGGTGCTGTCCGGTGACGGCACCACCGTGCTCGGAGCGGGGCACAACGAGCGGGAGGCCACCGGAGACCCGACCGCCCACGCGGAGGTCCTCGCCATCCGGCGGGCCGCCGCGCGGGTGGGGCAGTGGCGGCTGTCCGGCTGCACCCTGGTGGTCACGCTGGAGCCGTGCACGATGTGCGCGGGGGCCGTCGTGCTCTCCCGCGTGGACCGGGTGGTCTACGGCGCCCGCGACGAGAAGGCGGGCGCCGTCGGCTCGCTCTGGGACGTCGTACGGGACCGGCGGCTCAACCACCGGCCCGAGGTGATCGAGGGTGTGCTCGCCGACGACTGCGCCGGACTGCTCACCGAGTTCTTCCGCACCCGCTGAGCCGCGGCGTTCCGCGGCGGCGGGCGCCCGGGAAACGGATTTCGGCCCGAGGCCCACTGTGCTGTAAGGTCTCCCTCGGTAGCGTGTCCGAGCGGCCGAAGGAGCTCGCCTCGAAAGCGAGTGTGGCGCAAGTCACCGAGGGTTCAAATCCCTCCGCTACCGCAGGTAGAAGAGGCGCACGGTTCATCGAACCGCGCGCCTCTTCGGCTTCCGTCTCAGTTCCCGTCTCAGTTGGCCGGTACGAGCACCCCGGCGGCCCCTTCGTCGCCGTCGTCAGGACCTTCCCGGTCCGGCTTCCAGATCAGTCCGTCGACCTGTCGTGCGACGTCGCTGCGGACGGAGTCGACCATGTGTTGGTACCGCGCGGCCATGGCGGTCGTGGACCAACCCATGAGCCCCATGACGGCACGCTCGGAGACTCCGAGAATCAGCAGGACCGTGGCGGCGGTGTGGCGGGCGTCGTGCAGCCGTCCGTCTCGGACCTTGGCGTCGTCAAGCAACTCCTTCCAGTCGTCGTAGTCCGTTCGAGGTGATGTGCCGCGTCCGGTCGGCGTAGCGAAGAGCCACCCTTCGTCCGCCCAGTCAGCGCCAGCCGCTCCGCGCTCGGCCTGCTGCTTAGCCTGGTGCGTGCGCAGCAGGTCTACGAGCTGTGAGGGCAGTCCCACGGCCCGCCGTCCGGCACGAGACTTCGTATCGGCCGTCTCTGGGTTCGTCCGCTGACGCTGCGGGCAGTACCCGGCTTTCCTGCCGCAGGAGTCCCCGCACCCGTGGGCGTAGCGCGGCCGGCGGCGGCTCCGCCGGACCATCAGGACACCCCGGTCAAGGTCAACGTCCGCCCACTTGAGTCCGAGCGCTTCACCCTGCCGGAGTCCGAGGGCAAGCGCGACGGCCCACCGTGCCGAGTTCCGACGGTCGTCCGCCGCGCGCAATAGCCGCTGCACCTCTTCGACGGTGTAGGGCTCCACCTCCTCTTCACTGACGCGGGGGGCCTTGGCGAGCTGGACGGGGTTCCGGGCGAGGTGGCCGCGCCGTACCGCCTCGTTCAGCGCCGTACGGAATGTGCGGTGAATCTGGTGGATGGTCCCCGCCTTACGGCCGTCGGCCACCATGCGCCCGTAGAAGTTCTCGATGTACTCCGGCTTGAGCTTGTCCAGTCGGTGGGCACCGAGGGCGGGGATCAGGTGCTTCCGCACAGCCACGCCGTACCCGACCATGGTGTTCTCGTTCACGGCGAGCGGCGCGATGTTCTCGACCCAGTGCGTCAGCCACGTCTTGACCGTCCAGGGACGGCCCGCCTTCCGGATGCTCTTGGCGTCGCGCTGCCGCTCCAACTCGCGAACGGCGGCGGTCACCTCAGCGCGGGTCTTCCGTTCGACGTGGCGGCGGTCCGGCTTCCCGTCGTCCCGGATGCCGACGGTCACGCGGCCGTGCCACTTACCGTCCGCACCCTGGTAGATGGACGAACGGCCGTTCGGCTGACGGGTGCGCTTCTTGTCGCTCTTGTCTTCTGCCATGCGTGCTCCTCAGGCGGCCGGGACGGCGGTCAGGGTGGCGGCGGTGCGCTGCCTCTTGAGGCGGCGCGTGACGAACTCGGGGACGGCGTCGGCGGGCACCCGGCGAAGGTGGCCGACGGTGATGGACTCCAGCTCTCCGGAGCGGATGAGCCGGTAGCAGACGGTTCGACCGATCTGGAGACGGCGGGCGGCCTCTTCCACGGTCAGAAGCACGAGGGTGGGGTCGATGGCATCGGCGAGGTGGGCCGCGTCCATGCGGATGACGCTCCTTCGTCTCACGGGTGGGGATTTGGGAGCGGGGCCGTACTGGGCCCCCTTCTGAGGGCCGCTACTTCCGCTACCGCCGCTACCGCACAGGTCAGCGGCCTGTTGGAGGTAGCGGGAAGGGGTAGCGGTAGCGGCGGGGTAGCGGCTCGCGGTGGTGCTTGCCGCTACCCCGTTGTTGCTGGTCAGGCGGCGTTTTCGGTGCCGGGTAGCGGAGGTAGCGGACTTTCCGGGGGTGGGGGGCAGTAGCGGGCCCACGCGTCCCTCAGATCGGCGGCGTAGTAGCCCTTGAGGACGCTTCCGGCGGTCTTGATGTTGCGGGAGGTGATGGGCTCGTTGTCGGCCGTCATGTACTCCGCGAGCATCCGGGACAGGCGCCGGTTGTCGAGCGGCTTGCCACTGAGGTCGGCCCACGGGGCGTCGTCGAGGGCGTTAAGCCGGTCCAGGATCGCGATGGTGGGCAGGCGGTCGATGCCGACCAGGACGTGGTCGCGCAGGTCGGTCAGCAGCCGGACTCCCAGGCTGCCCTTGTCGTTGGCCTTGGAGGCGGTCACCAGCGTCACGCAGGCGGCGCGGGCCCGCTCGGGCCAGTGCCCGCCGGCGGCGTCGGCGATGGCGAGCAGGGGTTCCCATACGTCCGCTGGCCGGTCGGTCACCCCGTCCGGCATGTCCGGCCACGCCCCCATGACGAACCCTCGGGCCTGCTCTGCCCAGGTGGCGAGCCGGTCACGGAGCTTGTGCCCCTCCGCCTCGTGGACGCGGGCCCGGAAGGGCTCCACCTTCTCGTTCCTGGCCCTGCGCCGCATGCGGATGATGACGGAGCGGCTCATGATCGTGTCGGGCAGCGAGCCGAGACCGGCGACCGCAACCGCGCAGTACGAGGGGAAGGCTTGCACGGTCTGCTGCCCGCCGTCCCCGATGCACCGGTAGGTGACCCCGGTGCGGCGGTGTCCGGCATTGAGGAACCCGCGCAGCTCCTCGTTGTCCCCCGCCTTGGGACCGAAAACGGTGTCGATCTCGTCGAACAGGATCGTCGGCTTGCCGTTGCCGCTGGAGACGGACCGGAACAGGGCGGCGGCGGAGGCGTTGACGGCGGTCATGGGCTGCGGCACGAGGGTTTCCACGATCTCCAGCGCCCGCGTCTTGCCCGACCCCGGTTCCGGGGACAGGAAGGCGATGCGTGGGGTGGAGTCGAAGCAGTCGAGCAGGTGGGCGTGCGCGTCCCACAGGGTGACCGCGACGTAGGCGGCCTCGGTGGGGAAGACGTTGAACCGTCGGTGGAAGGCTTCCACCTCGTCGAGCAGCGCGGCCCCGTCGATGGTGGGGGTCATGCGGCGGTCCTCCGTTCAGGGAGCGGATCGGGCGTGCCGGCGCAGAAGTACTTGTGCGCCTGGTACTCGACAGCGAGAGCAGCCACGGCCCGGGGACCGGTGGCCGTGCGGGTCTCTCCGCAGGTGCAGGCGTAGGCGGCGGTGGGGGTGTCCCCGTGGCGTTTGGTCCAGCGGGCGCCGTCCCAGTGGTGGCGGTAGACCGGCGGGGCGTAGATGCGGATACCGGGCCGCTCCGGTGTCGGGTCCTCGGTGCCGTGGCGTGCCTCGTTGCTCCGGAACCGGTCAGAGCGAAGAGCAGTACGGACGCCCTTGCGGGCGGCGCCTTTCGG